>CANHAH010000013.1 GCA_947458705.1 Opitutia bacterium
CCAATCCGGTTGCACGAGTTTGCTGGCATGAGCTGAGTTCGTCGCGGGCGCGGCCATGATCAGGTCCATTTTTCCGTCAGCATGTTTTACGCGGACGGCAATATGTGAGTCGTCAGCCACCGCGCCGGAGGGCATCTGTAAATCTAGGCGGGTGATCTCTCCGAGCTTTGTTTCTCCAGCGTAAGGTTCGAGCACCGCGACGAAGGTCGATTGCAATGGCGCGGTTGTGGGAGCCGTTCGACGGATCAAAAGACTGGGGACCCAAGCTTCTTGGCTGATGCCCTTTTCAGCATACATGAGCCAGCTTTCGGCTAAGGAGGCATGGGCACCGCGCGTATGATCGGTGGTGCGCAGGTGGATGGTTTGGCCGGCGGGTAGGTAGCCGTAGCGATCCTCAGCTTTCCAATCTAAGTGCCAGCCCGGAGAGGCGGGCCCGCCGCGAAAGTTACGCATTTGCACGTCGTGGCCGAAGTCTGCAACGGGTGCTAGAGCTAGCCCCTTAGCGCTGGCGGTACCAAAATAGCCGTGGAGAAATCGGGTGTGTTCTTGGCCGCCACTGACCCGAAAGATATCCAACACATAGCTGTCGACGGGTGAAATATCTATCAACACCAAGGAGCGCTCATAAGTTTTTAGCGTGGAGGTTTGCACCAGTTTTGGACCCGCCGCCCGGACCCACTGGGTGTGCTGGCCGTTGGCCCAGGCCGTGATTTTCCCTAGCACTTGTTTTTTTCGCGGCTCGAGTTGGAGGCTCAAGGGATCGGTCTCGGGTTGGCCAAAACCAGCGAGTTGATTTTTGCCATCAACAACCACCGTGTTGTGCGCCGCAGTCATTTTATACCAGTTGGCTCGCGGGGAATGCCAACCGCCAAACTGTACGGGCGGATAACCAAACCCGGAGAGCAATTCCAGTCCATGCGCGTACAGGCCCACGTTCATGCCGTCCCCGCGGCCATGGTTACCGCCGATGTCGTAATCAAGCCACACTCCGCGCTCCTTGTCTCCGGATCCGGAACGCAAAATAGCCAGACCCCATTCGCTCTTATTTACGGAGGCTGGATGCAAGGCTACGCCTTTTTGCTGTATCACTTGGGCTACCATCGCTTGAAACGCCGCCGAATCTTGATGTAAAAGATCGTACGGCAGGTCCGTTAAGCTTCGTTGGTTGGCGCGGTACAGCAGTTGCACATAAGTCGGATCACCCGTGATTTCGTAAAGTTTTCCAAAGAGCGTAAAATCGGAGACGAATGGAATCCCTCCCAGCACGGGATCGAAGGCAAAGCGGCTGAATGCGGCCCCGGCATACACCGTGTCCTTCACGCCGAAGGCTCCGGCGTCACCGATTTTCGGGTAATAGGTCTCGCCCAGCCACGTATCCACGTGGAAAAGAAACAGCTGTTTCACGCTAGGCACACGCTCGACCAGCGTCGCGAGTAAATCGGGGGCCAGACGATCAAAAAGCGCGAGGACGTTGGCCATACTGCGCGGCGCAAAGGTGCTGTACGCGCCGAGGCCTTTTTCTCCACTCAAGCCATCGACAGCGGTGGCGCGCGCCAACGTGGTTTGGAGGGCATCGAGTAGGGCCGGGCGATTGCGTGGCCAGTCCAACACCGCTTGATTGATAAGCAGCGTCGTATCCGTGTTGGGGAAGTTGCTAAAAATTTTCTCTGGTTGGCGCAAGACGTGGCGCAAGATGCCGTCCTCAATGTTGCGCTGAATATCGGCCATCGATTTTTTTGGGTTCGCCAAATGATAGGTCGCGGCCTTCGCAGCTAAAAACTCAACGGCGGTGCGATCTTCGGCGAGCGCCGGGAAAATCATGTCGTAAGCCAGTGCTAGCTCCATTGTCTCGCGGCATGCGTCATGCCAGACAGTGACTAGACCGGCGCCAACAATTGGATCCGCTTTCTCATAGGAGATACCTTGAGTAAGAAAATCGAAGCTCGGATAAAGATCGGCCACACGGTCCAACAAAATGACTGCCTTGTGCGCGTATCGGGATTCGCCGGTCAGCACGTAGCTCATGGCGAGCGTACGGATCCCGGCCATCACGACCTGTTTCCACTGACCATAGATCAGATAGGCACTAATGAAATGCCAGCGCTGAACCCCGTCATAGTAGCCGGTGCCATCGTCCACGCCAAACTGCCGTTGTGGATCGTCGGCACCCGGGTGCTCGGCGTTGAATAACAGCGTTCGATCCGCTCGCGCCGGCGCGAAGACGCCGTGCGCATCAAGTCCAGAGCGATAAAATCGAGCGAAGTCGTTTTTGGGAAATAGTTCGTGGCAATGCGGGCAGGCCGCCTTCCAAGGCTGGCGTATCCCGTCTATTTTCCAGCCATACATCGGCACATCTTTCCGGCAGGAGGGACAAAAGCCGTTCGACCACACCATCCACGAGCGTCGAAGGGTGGCTCCAAACATCGCCGACCAAAGTTCATCATCTGATTTGTCCAGCCAGACCTGGGCCGCTTTTAAGCACGCCTGAGCCTGGGCCTGAGCCGCGGGATTACGCTTCAGATTGGCCTGTAAAATATCGGTCGTCGCTTTAGGAAAAAATACGGATTGCTGCTTGGTTTCACCCCTCGCTTCTAGCTTAGCGGGTGCAGCCCAGCTTACCCCCATAGCCAACATTGCCGAACACCAGACCAGTTTCAGGGTGTAAACCATGCTCAGAGCTTTTACGTTCGAAACAACAATAGGGAGTAAATTCTAGGTTCAGCCCAGTGGCATTTAATGAACGATCACGCGAGATTTCCCCCGGCGGCTCCACGTACAGCGAGGAGATGGGAACGGTTCAAAGGGCTCGCCAAAATCGTGGTATACGCAAATGACTTAGCGTCCCGCTGCGGCCTCCTCCGCGGCGATACCCGGCGTTGAAAACCTTACTTATCCAGCTCTACCGTTTTGCTGTCGTTGTTACCATCGCGTGGTTAATCCGCGACGTCGCGGTGCGTCAGCGTGTGCAGGGCGATTCCCCAGTCGTCGCGAGCGAAATCGTTTCTTTGCTTCCGGAGGCGTTTAAATTGCGTCCTGATGACTCGGCGCGTGATGGACTTTTTGTGCTCGATCGCGCCGGTCGCGAACTTGGCTATGTGGTGCGCACCCAACCGGCGTGCCGGGATATCATCGGCTACGCGGGTACCACCGACGCGCTCATCGTACTTGACCGTGATTGGAAAATCCTGGGTTTAAAAATTCATGCCTCGGAAGACACCGCCAGCTACATCAACGACATCACCTTGGATCGGCGCTTTTTAAAGAAATGGAACGGCCTTACCTGGGACGCCGCGGCGGGACTCGATCTGAAAGCAGCCGGGATCGAAGGTGTTTCGGGCTCTACGATGACGAGCATGGCTATTGCTCAAAGCGTAAAAGCTCGGCTTCAACTCAGCCGCGATCAACTCGCCTCACGTGTGCCCTTGCGCTTTGCCGCAAGGGACTTCGCGCTGCTCGGGGTGCTTGCCGCCGCGGGTGTCATGGCCTTCGGCCGCGCGCAGTGGCGGCAGCGTTGGAAAAGACCTTACCAAATCGCACTGCTCGTTTATGTGGGTTTTATCGCGAGTGATTTCATCGCGCAAAAAATTCTGATGGGTTGGGCGCGCGGCGGCGTGCCATGGACGACCGCGCCCGGTTTACTATTGCTCACGGTGGCGGCCCTCGTTGTGCCCTGGGCGAGTGGGAAACCATTTTATTGTCACCACATCTGCCCGCATGGCGCCGCGCAGGAACTTATCAGTCAAATTCGGCCTAAGCGTTTTCAACTCACGCTCTCGGCTGATGTGATCCGAGGTTTAGAAATTTTGCCGGGTGCTTTGCTCTTTTTCACCTTGGTCGTCGCCATGGTCGCGTTGCCGTTTGACCTCGCCGGACTCGAGCCGTTTGCGGCCTATGTAATCCGCTCCGCCGGAGTCGCGACGCTCGCGGTCGCAGGGATTGGTTTAGTCGCGGCATTTTTCGTACCGCAGGCTTATTGTCGTTTCGGTTGTCCCACGGGTGCATTGCTCAATTTCGTGCGTGCACGTGGAGCGACAGATTCTTTTTCGCGCCGCGATGCGGTGGCGCTAGGCTTGGTCATTTTAGCCTTCGCTTTGAACCTCAATCAGCTCGCGCTGCTACGTTGGATCCAGGGCGTCCCATGAAATTGGGGCGGGAATTTTTTTTGGCGTTAGGATTTTTCGTGGCACCGCTAATGGCCACGGAGCCCGTGGTGCTGAACGGTCGCGCGATGGGTACGACCTGGACGGTGAAATTTTTTCAACCCTCGCTGCCGCTTAATCCTGCGTCCCTGCACCCGCGCATCACAGAGAAATTGGAGCAACTGGAGCAGCAATTTTCCACGTACCGGCCTACGTCGGAACTTTCGCGTTTTAACGCGGCGAAACGTACGGAGTGGATCGCGGTTTCACCTGAAATCGCGCGGGTCGCGGCGGCAGCCCAAGCGTTGAGTTGGCGCACCGAGGGCGCCTTCGATGTGACGGTGTCACCGTTGGTGCAGCTTTGGGGTTTTGGGACGCAGCGCCGGGCCTCACCGCCGCCGGCCCAGGAAATCGCGATTGCGCGCGCGCTGGTGGATTGGCGTCGGCTCGAAGCAAGGCAGTCACCGCCGGCGCTACGTAAAACGCAGCCGGATCTGTCGGCGGATTTTTCGTCGATGGCTAAAGGCTTCGCGGTGGATGAACTCGCTGAACAGCTCCTCGCGCTCGGCGTGGCTGAGGGTTGGGTGCAGATCGGCGGCGATATTAAAACGGTGGGCGCACGTGGTTGGCGTGCCGGGATTGCTTCGCCGGGAGCGTCGGGGTCGGAGCCGGCAGCGACGGCACAGACGCTCGAATTGGTCGGGCGCGCGCTTTCGACCTCGGGCGATACGAATAATTTTTTCCTGTATGAGGGGCGACGTTACGGGCACATCATCGATCCGCGCACCGGCGATCCGGTGCGTGGTGAAGTGGCGGCGGTTAGTGTGATGGATACCTCATGCGCGACTTCGAGTGCGCAGGCGACGGCGTTGTTTGTGCTCGGCGCGGAGCAGGGTTTTACTTTCGCGGTGCGCGAGCGAATCGCCGCGCTGTTTATCGTGCGTACGGGCGAAAAATTTACGCTCAAACCGACGCCGGAGTGGCCTCAAGGCCCGGCTTCGGGTGGGCGCTGAGATTTGGAACTGGGCTCGGTGAGTTCGCTCACGGAGGTGGTGCGCCAGTTAAGTGTGATGGAGAGAATGCGAAAAACAAAAGTAAGACCAATGGCTCCTACGGCCGCGTGCGTCGGCGTGAGTTGGAGTTGGGTGACGAAAAATACAAACAGCACGGAGCCGGCGAGGGCGGCGAGGGCGTAGAATTGGCCGGGTTTAAAAACAAGCGGCTCTTCGCGCGTAATGAGATCACGGAGCAGGCCGCCGCCGGCGGCGTTGATTACGCCGACTAGGACGGCCGCAGGAATGGCGAGGCCGGCGAATAGGGCTTTTTGGGTGCCAAAGGCGGCGTAGGCGCCGAGGCCGAGGGCGTCGATAATGGCGATAGCGCGCCGGAAGTGTTTGATGCGGCGACCAAAGATCGCGCAGACGATCGTCGCAGCGATTATGACCTCGATGTAGCGTGCATCGGTGAGGAGCGGTGTCGGGGTGGTGGCGGGGATAAACACGCCGTCGCGAATGAGCCCGCCCCCGATGCTGGAGACCAGCGCGAGGAAGAATACCCCGACGATATCGTAGCCGCGCTTAAGGCCAGCCAGCGCACCGGTAAGAGCGAAGGCGAAGGTCGCGCCGAGATCAAAAATGACAGGAAGTTGAAACGTGGTGGCTGGCACAGGACGCACTATGGTGCCGCGGTTACAGCACGCAAGGCGCCGCGTTGTTGTAGCCAAGCCGTCAAATTCGGATTCAAAGTCGATGGTTTTACCGTCGCCGGCTGCGCGGCCCTCCCTACGGGCTTTGGTCTTGGAGAGGACCAAGGTTGTGGTCTCGCTCACGAATGCGATTTGAGGCAGTGCGGCCTAATAGCGTGAATTTAAAGTTCACGCTGAGTTTAAATGATACCTTAACCCGAACCAATTTTTAGAAAACGCGCCTTGCCAAGGATCATGAGTTCGGGACGGCTAACTTAGCCCCAATTTTGAAATGTGAGACCGGCGGTTATGGGGCCGACGGCATGGCGGCACGGGCCGAAGTAAGGATCCGATCGAGTTCGACTTCCATTACCTTTCGAACTGCGGCGGCTGTCGGAGCAGTGATGAGATTGGAAACCTCGAAGGGATCTTCCTGTAGGTCATAGAGCTCGTTCATATCCTTGAGATCGCGGTAGCGTATGTATTTGTAGCGCTCGGTTCTCACGGCGTCGTAGCCCATCTTTAGTGTACGCGGGAACACGATATCGGTCGTATACTCGATCAGAAACGATTTGCGCCAATCCGCCGGCGTGCGCGCGAAGAGTGGCATGAGCGAGTGCCCGTCGATGTTGGGCAGGGCCGGCGCGCCGGTGAGTTCCACGATCGTGGGGGCAAGATCGGTAGTAAGCGCCATGCCGGTCGGTTCCGCGCCGGCTTTCACGCGCGGCGGGTAGCGCATCAGGAGAGGCAGCCGAATGGATTCCTCGTAGGCGAGGCGACGTTCTTCGCTGAGGCCGTGCTCGCCGTAGAAATAGCCGTTGTCACCGATCACCATCACCACGGTCTGGTTCAGTGTGCCCTGTTTTTCCAATTCGGCCAGAATCTGGCCGAGGCCTTCGTCGACGGCGGCCAACATGCGCAGGCGGTCGCGAATTGTCTCATCAGGAGTCACGGTATCCGGGCCTAGAGGCTTCAAGCCCGGGATGGGGCGTTCGAGCGCCGGTTTGTCTTTGGGCGGCACGGCGTAGTTTCCCCGGCGCGACGGTTGAGCGTCGGCATAGAGCGTCTTGTGGCGCTCGGCTGGAATGAAGCCGCCTTCGCCGATCGCAACCGAAGTGCCATCCGCCCGCTGAACCTTGTTCGGGTGAAGTGCTTTGTGGGAGACAATCAGTAGGAAGGGCGTAGTGCGGGGTTGCTGAATGAAACTCAACGCGCGTTGGGTGAAAATATCCGTCACGTATCCCGGCGCGCGGGCCAAGCGACCGTTCTCAAACAGTTCGGGATCCGCCACCTCGCCCTGGCCTTTCATTGAAACCCAATAATCGAAGCCGGGCCGCGGGGTGGGGTCGTTGCCCATGTGCCACTTGCCGATGAAACCCGTGTTGTAACCGGACGCACGGAGCGTCCGCGCGAACGTCGGCAGTTCGTGGCTGCGCGGGCTGCGGTCGGTGTTGTCGAGGATGCCGTGGTGGCGGGTTTGCAGACCGGTAAGGATATTGGCCCGGCTCGGGGAACACAGCGGCGTGACGGCGAAGAAATTTTTGAACTGCGCGCCTTCGCGGGCGATGCGGTCAATATGGGGTGTGCGCGCGAACGGATGGCCGGCGGCGCCGAAATCGTCGAAACGAAGATCGTCCACGATCACGAGCAAGATATTGGGCCGCGGCTCGGCGGCGGACGTGGCCGACGCGAGCAGGAGACCGGCGAAGGCGGAGAGGAGCGGAAGCAGCGCGGTTCTCATAAAGGCGAAAAATGTGGGTTAGCGGAGGACAGGTGGACTTATTCGAGTGCTTGGAGCACGGTTGCCGAGATAATATGCCGCAGCCGATTGCGGATTTCTCCGGGGGCCGCCGCCATCAGCACCACGGAGAGTTCCTCTTTGCGATCGACCCAAAAATAAGTGCCGCTGCCGCCGCCCCAATTGAAATCTCCGGGCGTGCCCAACATGCCGGAACCGACGGTGGCGCGGCGCACGGCCACGCTCAGGCCGAAGCCGTAACCCTGGACATTTCCTCTCGACCACAACCGGTCCAAATTGATCTCGGGCGTCATCTGGTCCGAAGTCATGAACTCGACCGATTTCCGACCGATGTAGCGGTGGCCGTCGAGCGTGCCGTGCTGACGGAGCATTTCCGCGAAGTGCAGGTAATCGAGGGCCGTCGAGTAGACGTGGTTGCCGCCGCTATCGCGCAAGGGCGGTGTGGTGCGGAGCCGGGAGTTGGTCGGTTCGCCGGTGAGCGGATCGGTCTTAAACGGTCGGGCAAAACGGAGGGCTTTGGCGGGAGGCACGAAGTAGCCGGTGTCGATCATGCCCAGCGGCCCGAAGAGGTTCTCCGCCTGATAGTCGCCCAGTCGTTGCTTGGTCAGCGTTTCGATGACGGCCCCGACTACTTCAAAGCCCACGCCGTAGTCCCAGCGCGTGCCCGGATGGTTGTGCAGGGGCAATCGGCCCAGACGTTCGATCAGGTCTATCGCCGTGCGGTCAGTCGCGGTGAGTTCGAGGTATTTGCGCTCAAGCTCGTTTCCGGTGGCGACTCCGTTGGTCATGCCGGCGGTGTGGCGCATCAGGTCCTGCATCGTCGGTTGGCGGCGGGCGGGCTCGGTGCCGGCGGCGGTGACAACCTGCCGGTCGGCGAGCTGGGGCAAGTGCCGGGACACCGGATCTTCGAGCAGCAACTGCCCGGTTTCGACGAGCCTGAGGGCACCGACCGTCGTCATCGGCTTCGTCAGAGACGCGATGGGAAAGATCGCGTCCTTCGGCATCGGCGTGCCGCTGGCCGGATCAAGCGCGCCGAAGGCTTCATGGTAAATTAGCTTACCACGCCGGGCGATGGCGACGACAGCGCCGGGAATCGCGCCCTGCTGCACCTCCGCATGGAGCGCGGCTCCGATCTGCTCCAACCGCACGGCGGAGACTCCTACGGCCGACGGCACGGCGGGCTCCAACGCCGCCCCGTCGGCGGCAACCGAAAGGGCGAAAAGAAGCGCTCCTCTGCTGACGAGCCGAGTTTTCGTCGTCATCGTTCGTTTTTAGAACTTCAGGCCGGCGCTCAGATACCAAAGACGACCGATCGGATTGTAGGTCGCGAGGTCGGCGCCGACGTCGCCACCAAAAGCCTGCGGAGCCATGGGCGGCATCCGGTCGGCGAGATTGTTGACGCCGAGGGTGAGCTTGAGCCCCGAGAGGGTTTTCTTCCAGCCCGGGATGCCGAGGTTCTTGAAGGCGTATGAGACCGAGGTATCCCAAGACGTATAAGAGGGCACCGATACGCGCCGGAGGCTCGTGCTGTTGGCGAAAATGATGCCGCCGGCGCCAAGATCGACGACGCTGGAGATGTAAGTGTTATTGAGCGTGGCGGACCAACGATCCCGGCTCCAATTGAGCGCGGTAAACCACTTCATCCCCGGAATGGTGCCTTGGCCCTCGGCAAGGGTCGTCGCGTGGCCGGCGTATTCGTAGTAGCTCTGCGTGGGAAGAGCCTGAAATTGGTAGTCGATAAAGAACGTCCCGGCCGTGCTGACGTTGAAATTGCCAAACGTGGATTTTGGGAATTCGTAGTTTGCCGACACGTCTACCGCTTTCAATTTCTGACCGGCGATGTTGATGCGGGAGTCAGTGACAAAAACGACATTGGGCGACACCCCCGAAAGCAGTAGGGATGAGAGCTGGCCGGCGCTGGTGATGCGCATGGGCGCGGGGAGCGATGGATCGGGATTTGTGGGGAAGTTACCGATCGCCACTTGGCCGATGAAAGGCGACGCCGTCCCGGACGCATTGACGCTCCCGAGGATGTTGGCGGCACCGGCCACGCCGACCAAGGAGAGCTGCCGGACCTCGATGTAGTCGATCCCGAGGGTCAGACGCTTGATCGCCTTCGGCGAATAGACGGCGCCAAACGACGACGTTTTGGCGGTAGACGGTTTGAGATTCGGATTTGCACCGGAGCGCTGCCGGGCGAAACCGGGCACACCGAAAACCGTCTGGATGACGCCGGCGGCGGTAGCGCCTTCGGTCGTGGGTCCGAAGAGTGCGAAGAGCGAAGGGGCGACGAAGGCCTCTGAATACGTGCCGCGCACGGTGAGCTCATCGCCGAAGGGACGCCAGCGAACGCCGTATTTCGGGACGCGGGAGGCACCGGCGTCGCTGTATTTCTCATAGCGGTAAGCGGCCGAGAGCTCGAGCAGGCGCAGACCTGGCAGGTTCATTTGCTCGTTCGTCACCGGCACACGAATCTCGGCGAAGCCGGCGTCGATGGTGCGTTTGCGGGAGATGGGATCGAAGAAATTTCCGTTTTGCCAGCGGCGGGAAGTAGGGCCGGTGCTGAACGAGTTTTCGTCGGGAGTTCCGATCAGCTTCTCCTCGCGATAGTCTAGGCCGAGGGCGGCGCCGAAGGGACCGGCGGGCAGCTCGAAGACCGAACCGGAGACGCGGGCGTCGATCTGCGTGAGGCCCGCCTCAAAAACATTGGCGGTCGCGCCCCGGATGTTGTCGAAAACGGACCGTGAAATGCCTTCCGGCCGCGCAAACACGTCGATGGCGGGCTGGACGACGGAGTTGGCCGAGGTGAGGGCGGCCTGCCATTGCGCGAGAGTGGTCGTGTTGGCCGGGGCGTTGTAGTCGCGAAACACCCTGGCAAAGCGCCCGCCGACCAGGGGGTTGCCGTTAGCGTCGTAGCCACCGGCGATTGCGAGTTGGAAATTGGGGGCGTAGTATTGCCCGCTTTGAGAGTTATCGAGGCGGTTGACGTTGGTGTTGTAGCCGGCCTCCCATTGGAAACGCTCGCCAATCTTCCCGCGAAAACCACCGACGAAACGGCGCAGGTGCCCGGAGCTATCGGCGCGACGGACATCGGGATTATTGCGGAACGCGGCAAATACGGACGAGCGGGTGGGATTGAAAGGAGCGTTGACCGGGACGGTGGCCGTAATGCCGAGCGCGCCCTGCTGTAACCAGCTTTCACTGAGGGAGTCCATGGCCTCGGCGAACAGCTCAAGCCGATCCGGGATGAGTTTGGCCGTGGTCGCAAACGTGATCGCCCGCTTGCGGGATTGGATCGTGAGGGTGACGAACGGAGCCAAATCGAAGGTGTCGGCGATCGGCTGGACCGAGGAGGCTTGGTAAATGCCGGAAGCGACGAGTTCGTTAAGGTTGGCAAAAACCGCAGCGGGCCCGGTCGGGGTCGCGAGGCTCGGTGAATTCAAGCCAGGTCGCAAAAAGGCCGTCGGGAACGCCGTCGAAGACTGGCCGAGCGCGCCGGAAATCGTCGCCGATTTGCCGCGCTGAGGATTGGAGAACGGGCGTTCAGACTGAAGCAACGGTGTGATATCGGACTCGGTTAAGGAAACCGTTACGCTGATCCGGTCAGTCTTGGCCCCGGCCACCAAATAGGCGGAACGTTGCGTGTAATCTCCGTCGCCGGTAGACCGGGCATAGCGGGCGCCGACCTCGAGCCCATCGTAGTCGTGCTTTAGCTTCACGTTGACGACGCCGCCGACCGCATCGGAACCGTAGATGGCCGAAGCGCCGTCGGTCAGCACCTCCATCGATTGGATGGCGGCCAGAGGGATCTGGTTCACGTCTACGAAGGAACGGCCGCCGCGGGCGCTGGCGCCGGAGTCGGGCAGGCGGCGACCGTCGAGCAGTACGAGGGTCGAGAGATTGCGCAGCGAAACTTGCGAACCGCCGGAGGTGGCGGTGCCGCCGGCGATATTGCCGTTGGTCGCACCGAGGTTACCGCTGCCCGCGAAACTGGGCATGCGGGTTTGCATGAGTTCAAGGAGATTGGATCCAAGCCCGGAGCGCTCGATCTCGGCTTGGCTGATCACTGTGACCGGGGCCGCGAGCGCATCGGCGGCGGTGGGGATGTTGGAGCCGGTCACGACGAATGCGGCCAGTTTGACCGTGTCTTTGACGGGGTTGATGGCTGGGGCGTTCTCGGCTGAAACCGGTGCGCCGGCGAGTACAAGGAGCATGCCGGCGAGCCGGACGGAGAGAGGTTTTTTCACTGAGGTGGTTGGGTTGGCTTTTGGTTGAGGAGACGGGGTGCGCTCGGGCGCGACTAGGTTAATCAGAAGGGCGCCGGTTTTTTGGTCCTCGACGACAACGAGGTGTGTGCCGGCAACGAGGCGGTGAAGGGCGTCACGGGTGGTGAACTCGCCGCGCACGGGATTGGTTTTAACGCCGCGCACCTTGGTGACCACATAGACGATCTGTTCGCCCGACTGTTCGACGAACTGCCGGAGGGTCAATTGGGCCTCGCCGGCCTCGAGCGCGTAGGACCGGGTGGATGACGGCGTCGCACCATCCGCTGCCGAAGCCAGCGCGGCGAGCACGAGCAGTAAAATCACGCGACGCAGGGCATCAAGCGAGCGGCACACGCGGAGAAGAAAAGGGGTTAAGAATTGGGGCATTCACGACGGGTCCGCTGCCGGGAAAGCGGCGCAGAAGTGGACCGGTCATGAGTTCAGACGGATGGGCAAGGCGGCCGGGCTATGCCGGAGGGCGATTTATTTGGCCCGCCGCAGCACGAGGCGCGACGCGTCCGCCCGCTCTACGGAGACATCGCCACCGGATTCGAGCAGACGGACGAAGGCTTCGACATTTTCCGGGCGAAAGCTGCCGCCGACGGGAAGCGTGGCGAGTTCGGCGTCGGCGAGGACAAGCTGGACCGAGTTGCGCCGGTTGAACTGGGCAATGACCTCCGCGAGCGGCGTATCGACAAAGACGAGGCGCGGTCCCTGCCATGCAAGGGCATCGCGGACAACTTCGGGGGCCACGCGCTCGACCACCGGCGCTGTCAAAGCCCCGGAGGTCGCCGCGCGCACCTTGGAAACTACGGCGCGTTCGTTGGCGACAAGGAAGGTGTCCGGCACCGGCGTGCGCGCGCCTCCGGTGGTCGCGGTGAACTCGGCCGGGGTGTTTCGCACGGCCGCGATCAACGGATTGGCCTCAGAGACGGAGACTTTGCCCTCGGTCACGAGCACCTCGATGTCGCGGGCGCCGAGACGGACGTTGAAGGCAGTGCCCACGGCGCGCACGGCGACGCCGCCGGCTTCGACCCAAAAGGGGCGGGAGGTATTTTTGGCTACGGTGAAATGGGCTTCGCCCCGCAAAAGACGCACCCAGCGTTCGGTCGGTTGAAACGCGACGTCCGCGACCGTGTCGCCGTTCAACTCCAGCACGGAGCCATCGTTTAGCACGACCCGCTGATAGCCCCCGGCAGTGGTGGCGTAGTGGACGCTGGTCGAAGAGGTAGGGCGAAAGACCCACAAGCCGACGGCCACGATTAGGGCTGCGGCGAGGGCGAGGGCTGCGGTGCGCAGCGGTGAACCGAGCCGGTTGGGTCGCGAGCATGCGGCGAGCAGATCACGATCGGGATGGCGGGCGGCCGAGGGGCGGAAATCACGCAGGGGCTGGAGTGCAACCCAGGTGTTTTCTAAACGCACGACGGCCGCGTCGTGGCGCGGGTCCGCGGCGCGCCAGCACTCAAACGCTGCGGCCTCGGCGGCGGTGAAGGCGTCGTCGCGCTGGGCTAGCCAAGCGGCGGCGGTGGCGGCGATGGATTCATCGTCGGATGGGCGCGGGGGAGGTGAGCCGGAGGGAGGTTTCATGGTGTATCCTCGGCGCCGGGGCGACGAAGCGTGCTGACGCCGCGTTGCTCAAAATATTCGGCACAGCGGCGCATGCCTTTGGCGAGTTGGGCTTTCACGGTGTGCTCGGAGATGCGGAGTTCGGCGGCGATTTCTTTATGAGACAGGGCGTAGAGCAGGCGGAGGGTGAGGACTTGGCGGCAGCGCTCGGGCAGGTCGCCCACGGCCGCGGAGAGCATGGCCAGTTCCTGCTGTTTGTTGACGGAAGCGGCGACATCGGGGCGGTCCTCGGCGATGGGCAGGGCCGAAAGATCCGCGACACTCTCAATTAAAACGACCTTACGGCGCCGGAAGAAATCGAGCGCGGCGTTGCGCGCGGTGGTGAATAGAAAGGCCTTGGCATAGCCGACGGTGCCAGTTTCGCGGGCGCGGATCAGGCGGGCGTAGGATTCTTGGACGAGATCGTCGACGTCGGGGAACGAAGGGAAAACAGCGCGCAGATACGAGCGAAGGGAGGATTCGTGGGGCTGAACCTCCTCGTTGAACCAACGGGTGTTTTCTGATTTCGGCATGGGCGCTGGGGTGGGAACGCAACGGGATGAGGCGGGCGCCGCAGAAAATGGGCAAGCGCGCGGTGTGAAAAAAAGGCTCAATCAGGCGTAGCCCGATATTGGCGGCCGTCCGTCTAGAGGTGGTGGTGACGATGGTCCGTGGTTGGTCAAGGTGTGCGATTTACCTCCTCATGCGGGTGGTTTCGGGCACCGTGGGGTAAACATGGCTCTCATTGGTAAACGTAATTTGCTCCCATTTGTCCGCGAAGCGACCCCGGGGTTTTATCTCAACGGCGGCACCCACGGCGAAATCTTGCTGCCCGGTCGCCAACTTAAAAAACGTCCCGCTGTCGGTGAGCTCGTTGATGTGTTTGTTTATCGTGATTCCGAGGATCGGCTCGTTGCGACTTCAGCCGCGCCGTACGCTATGGTCGGGGAATTCGCCTACTTGCGCGTCGTAAGCGTGAATCCGCGGATCGGCGTCTTTCTTGATTGGGGGCTGGAAAAAGATCTGTTGCTGCCGATTCGCGAGCAGACGGTGCCGTTACGCGAGGGCGCGTGGTTAGTCGTGCATGTCGCGCTTGATGTGAAGACGGAGCGCATCATCGCCAGCGCACGGTTAAATCGTTATCTCAATCTCACGCCGGCGCGGTTTGTCGCCGGGCAACCCGTGCAACTGCTCGTCACGGGTGAGTCACCGCTGGGTTACAACGCGATTATCAACCACACGCATCGCGGGCTATTTTATTTCAGCGATCTGACGGGCGCGCTGGCGACCGGGCAGGCGCTCGACGGTTTCATCAAAGCCGTACGTCTCGACGAAAAAATTGATCTCACGCTCAATGGTCCGCGCGTGGGTTATCAAAAAATAGCTCCGCTCACCGAAAAAATCATGGATGCGCTTAAGGCGAGTCCGGCGGGTCGGCTGGCACTGCACGATGGGAGCCCGCCGGAGGAAATCCGCGCCACCTTTGAGGTGAGCAAAAAGGCGTTTAAGCAGGCGATCGGTGTGCTGTTTAAAGCGAAGCAGATCGTGATCGAAAAAACGGGCATTCGCCTGCCGTAGCGCGCGTCGGACGCGAACGGTTGGGTATAGGCCAACCGGAAGATTGAAATCTCCTACGGCCGGGCTACTCTGGTGATCACGACGGAGATTATTTTTGATGTGCGTGAAGGCGAGGTGGACGGCGGTTACACCGCTACGGGGTTGGGCGTGGGCATTCACACTCAGGGCGAAACCCTTGAAGAGTTGCGCTCGAATTTGAAGGAAGCGGTGGATTGTTATTTCGACGAAGCGATCGTGGCGCCGAAAGTCATCCGCCTTCATTTTGTGCGCGACTAGGTCTTGGCGCGATGAAGTTGCCGAGAGACGTGTCGGGACCGGAACTCGTCAAAGCCCTACGGATTCTCGGCTAGATGTGAGTCGGCAAAAGGGATCGCACGAGCGAGTGACAACCCCACGCAACGGTGATCATCACGAGGTCGTTCCCCATCACCAGCCGATCAAGACCGGTACGCTTTCGGGCATTCTCAAAAGCGTCGCCGCGCACCATCGCATGAATGTAGAGGAGTTGGTTCGCCTGCTGAGCCTTTGAGATTCGCGGAACCCGCCACCATCCTCGCTCAGTAGTCGAAGAAAAATTCCTGCAAGGCCTTCGGGTCGCTCGTTTGCGTAAGCCCGAGCATGAGTAAAATGCGGGCTTTTTGGGGATTAAGTTCGTCGGCGACGACAAAGCCGAGGCGGTCGTCATCGATCTCGATGTTGCGCTCGACCACGCCGCCGCCGGTGCGCGAGCTGCGCACGATGGCGACGCCTTTTTTTGCGGCGGCGGCACAGGCGGCGAGCGCAGGAGCGCCGAGGTTGCCGTCACCGACGCCGGCGATCACTAGGCCGCGGGCCCCGGCAGCGACAGCGGCGTCGATAAGCGCACGGTCCATGCCGGCGTGAGCGAAGATTAGGTCGACGCGGGGGAGCGCGGCGCGGGCGGGTAAAATAAATTCACTCCCAGCGGTGTGGCGACGTACCGGCGAGGCGTAGAAGTGCGCTCGGCCGGAGTTGACGAGGCCGGCCAGGCCGCGTTGGCCGCTGTGGAAGGTGCCGAGCTGGGTCGTGTTAGTCTTGGCGACTTCGCGGGCGCAGTGAATTTCGTCGTTGGCCACGATAAGGACGCCCCGGCCATAGGCGGCAGGGGTGGCGGCGACGGCAATCGCGTTGAACAAATTCATCGGGCCATCGGCGCTCATGGCGGTGGCCGGGCGCATGGCGCCGACCAAGACGATCGGTTTGGTGGACCGGACGATGAGGTTTAGAAAATACCCGGTTTCCTCCATCGTATCCGTCCCATGGGTGATGACGACGCCGGCGATCGCGGGGTCGTCGAGGGCGGCTTGCGCGCGGGCGGCGAGTTTGCGCCAGACCGTTTCGTTCATGTCTTGGCTGCCGAGTTTGGCGACTTGCTCGACTTCGAGGCGGGCGAGCGTGGCAAGTTGGGGGACGGCGGCGACGAGGGCTTGGATCGAAAGCGCGGCGGCGCGGTAACCGCGGCCCGTGGTCTGAGCGCCCGCGATCGTGCCGCCGGTGGCGAGAAGTCGGATGCGGGGGAGGGGCATGGCAGCGGGCGGCATGAGAAGAGTACGGGCGCTCAACTACGGCTGGGCACCGGCGGTGATCCACTCGGCGATGAGTTTGATCTCGGCGGCACTGAGGGCGGGTTTGCCGTCGGTGGGCATGAATTCTTCGTCGTCGGTTGGGAGGGTGATGCGTCGGTAGAGATCGCTCTTTTCAAGGGAACCGGCGACGATCGGCGGTCCGCTGTCGCCGCCCTGCATGAGCAAAGTGTAAGTGTCCATGCGGAGGTTACCCTTGTGCTTGGAGGGTTTGTGGCAAGCGACACAGTGTTTCTCTAGGATCGGCGCGATCTGGGTGGCAAACAGCGAGGTGCCGGTCGCCTTGGCGGCGGGCGGCGTAGCGAGAGGCACGCCGAGAAATTTACGCAGACCGGCCGGCATGTGCTTGGTGAGGTAATCCTCACCGTGCGTGATGATGCTACCTTGGTGGCTGGTCCACGCCATCGCTCCGACAGTCGCAAACAGTAGCGGAATATAACTGAGGCGAACAAGGACTAGGCCCTCGCGCGATTTATAAACCTGACGAAACGCGACCAACACGAGACACGCGCCACTCGTGGCGATACCACCCCAAAGGTGGTTCATGACCGTCTCGCCTTGATAGCCACCGCTCCACGCAAGCAACCAGCCAGCGACGGTGGCGACGAGCGCGCCACTCGTGGCTAAACCGAGGACGAGGCCCGCGGATTTTTGTAAATGCGACCAAATCGAGACCAGTCCCAGCACTTCAAACAACGGGACCAGTACGAGCAGCCCAATCGGCAGGTGCACGATGGCCGGATGTAGGCGTCCGAAAAATTGCGCGAGTGAGGCGCGCTCCACGCCGTCAGGCGGCAGCACAAACGGCAGGACGGCGAGTCCGCCCATAAAAATGAGGCCGCAGATATATGGCGTCAGGCTGCGGGGTTGGTTTTCTTCGGACATGGTGGTGGTTAAGGGTTCACCGAGGTTCGGGATTGAAATAAACGCAAATTCTCCGCGCAATCGTGTTTCTTGTCCAACCCCGACGATACTGTTTTTTGGCGTTACCTAGCCATACTCGCCTGCTCTGCTGCGCTCTCGTTGCGCGCGCAGACCCCCCCTGCGGCCTCGGTCCCACCCGCGACGCCGACGCAAGCTGCCCCGACCGAAAAGCTACGTCCATTGGGCGCAGTTATTCCCTTACCATTACCGGGTGGACCGCCCGCCGCTGATAAGCCGATTCAACTTGGAGCCCTGCGGGTCGCTGGTGATTTATTTGACGAGACGATGGATCCTACGGGCATGGATGCTCCTGAGGCTGAGCGCTCGGAATCACCCTTTTCCAACGACCTGATCATGGCGGAGACCGTCGATGATAACTTGCTCGACGACATCGGCGCGGAGTTGGCGGCGATTAATTCGGTGCCCGCGATGGACGCGGCCGCGGGAGTGAATCGCGTCAACTTGAAGGGCTTTCCTACGCCGCGCCAACGCAACGGTTTCACGCAAATCGGCATGCCTGAAATTCTTAATACCAGTGGCTCGGAATCAATCATGGGCCCGCTTACACCGGTTGTGGGTCGCGCCGCACCCGGCGGCATTCATAACACCCTGACCGCGAGGCCCCGCGGTCGGAAATATTCGCGATTAGATTTTGCGATGACCAGTCATGCGACGCAGAGCGCCAGCTTAGAATACAGCGGGCAACTCGTGCCGAAACGCTCATGGGATCGCTTCGCGCTGGCGTGGGATCAAAAAAGTGGCCCCGAGCCCTATACGTACAGCCGGCACCGCGCTTACGACGCAGCGGTCATCTGGAAATTTAACCGCGCGTGGAGCTCGATGCTCCAATTCGACTACGACGAACGTGCCAGCAACGCCGCCTCCGGCATCCTTGAATATCGACCCACCGCCTCCGCTAAAATCGTCGAGCCCTACCGGCCTCTGGCCTATTTCAACCTCTACGGCCCTAACGCCGGTTTTCGCAAACGCACCGCCAGCATAGTCATCCAGATTGAGGGCCAACTCGCGCGTAACGTGAGTGTGCGCGCGAGCGTGCAAGCCCTGCAACGCAGCCTCGATCAAGACTCGTGGACCTCGGGCCAGTACTTACTTGATACAAAAAAAATCGGCGGCACCCGCGAACCCCAACACACCGAACAACCTTTCAGCGGTTGGACCGGGCAAGTCGATATGACCACGCGTTTCCATTTCTGGCGCGCCGATCACAAGATCACCCTCGCAGTCGACAGCACGCAGACCGATTACGAACGCGTGCAACGCGCCTTGACCACAGCCGATCGCGCCGCGCAACCGCTCGATATCCGCGTCTTTGATCCCGCCGCACCTAATTACGACCGCCCCGCGTATTCGACCGCGCGTTATTCTCGTTTCATTACTAACCGCGCAGAGCTCAACACATACTCAGGAGTTTTTATCAGCGATCGCACCGCCTTTATGAAAGGCCGTCTCGTCATGACGGCTGGTGTGCGCAAAGATTTTGTCACCATTGACGTCACCGACCGCCGCGTCGGCGCCGCGCTCCCGCACGTGCGGGATAAGACAGGTCAAATCTCCAGTCACCTCGGCGCGAACTACATTCTCGTGCCCGGCCGCATCCTCGGATTCGCCAACATGAGTACGGCGTTTGAACCCTCATCGCGCGTCGATGCACGCACGGGTCGCGTGCAAGGCAACGAGACCACACTCGGCTACGAACTCGGCGCCAAAGGGTTATTTTTTCAACGCCGCCTCGCGCTCATCGGTATGGGTTTTGCCTATTTTAACCAAAATATCTCGCGGCGTAATCCCCGTTACGACGATCCGATCTTTGACGCCAATCAGACCCAACCACAGCTTGTCGCCGCGGGCGAGGAGCGTTTTACGGGCGGCGCGCTTGAAGGCCGTTTTAAAGTTTCTGAAGTCTGCTCCTTCAGCGGACGCCTCACCTATAACCAGGCGCTCACGACGCGTTCACCGGATCTGCCCGAGGAAATCGGTCGGGCGCTGACCCGTTTCCCAAGACTCACTGGCAGTTTAAGCGGGCGCTACGCGTTTGGCACGGAAGGCAAGAAAGCGGGGCTTAGTATGGGAGGGGCGCTCACGCACGTGAGTAGCACGGTGGCCAGTTACGAGACGGCCACGCACGCGTATCAACAGTATCCCAGCTACACGTTGGCGAGTCTCAGCCTGAGTTATCGGATGAAACTAGGTAACTACAACCACGGCGTCACGGTTAGTGTGCGCAATGCGCTCGACCGCGACCTGCTCGCTCAAGTCGCCCGCGTCGGCGCCGGCCGCGAGTTCGCGCTCAATTACGGCGTGGGTTGGTGAGGCAGAGAAAGGCTCGATTTTAGGTTTAGCTGTTTCTGCAAAAACATTTTTGCATAATTGAGCCCTAGGTGTCTGTATGAGTTTCTTTTATGCCTAAATCCCGATCCAAGTCCCCGGTGCGTGCGACCGTGCGTGGTATCGCCGATGCGGCGGGGGTGTCGATCGGCTCGGTTTCCTCGGTGTTAAACAATCGTCACGTTGAGCGCAGGATTTCTCCGGCGACGGTGGAAAAAATCCGCGCGGCGGCGGCGGAGTTGGGCTATTTGCCTAATATCAGCGCGCGGCGGCTGCGCAGTGGCGGATCGAGTAAAAACACGGTCGTGTTGGCGTTAATCACCAGTTTCGAGGCCCCGATACCGCTGGTGAAGCATTTCATCGCGGCCTTGCAGCGCGCGGTCGCGGCGGGGAGCGATCATTCCTTCTCGTTGTTGATCGAGATGTTTCCAGCGGGGTATCTGCGAGAGATGCCAGGTTTACTCACGGGGGATCATTTTAACGCGGCGTTGATCATGAATACGACGGCGTCGGATGATGCGTTTCTCACGCGGGTACATCTGCCTTATCCCTCCGTTTTGGTGAATCGAGCGATTCCAGGGTACGCTTCTGTGGTCGAAGCCGTCACCACGGGCGCGAGGCCTGCGGAGATTCTTTTTCGCAGTAAGCGGCGGCGCTTGGCGGTGTTGCACGGTAGTCCTTTGACGCAGAGTACACGCGCGCGCGTGGATACGTTTATGCAGCGTTCGGCCCAGCTGACGGGAAGCGCTCCAGCGGAGATCGTCGCCGAGAATCTATCGGAGACGGCCGGTTATGAGGCGTTGCAGGCTTTTCTTGAACGCGGAGGTAAATGCGATGGGTTGTACGCGGTATCGGATGCGTTGGCGTTGGGGGCTTATCGCGCGATTAAAGAGCGTGGATTAACCATCCCAGCGGATATGGCGGTAATGGGGGTGGGCGACTATGATATCGCGCCGTTTTTTGATCCACCGCTTTCTTGTGTGGGCGTCTCGCATCGGGAGTTGGCGGAGCAGGCAAGTGCCTTGTTGTTACAACAACTCGCGCGCGGGGCCGAGCCAGGACGCACGGTGGCAGTACCGCTGGTGGAGGCGCTGCGGGCTTCTTCGGGTCACCGGGAAACATCCTCCCTTGGGTGAGGCTTTAGACCCCACCCTCGAGAAAATTCGTTTAGCGGGCGGTTTTAGGACTTACCGTCTTTTTCTCGAGCCAGACTTCGCTGATACTGCAACCGCTACCGTTGCCTCCAAGACCGGGCTCCCGGGTCCAGTTCAATGAGAGAGTGCCAGAGGCCGTAGCGGCGCGCGGGATATCAAAGGCGACGGGCGCGATGGGATTGGCGCGCGTGATGTAGGGGTGGACTTCGATCGTGCCGTTGGCGACGAGGCGGATTTTGGCCTTGGAGCGGATGTCGGGGTAGACGACGCGTACGCGGTACTCGGCGGTGGGATCAAGCTGGGTGTAATTGAGGGTGACGCTGTTGTCGTTGAGACCCCAAGCGAAATCGACCCACGAGGTGCGCAGAGGCAGAGGCGAGCCGACACCGGCCGCGATATGTCCGTCAAGAGGGGTGCGGAGGAAAGCAGGATCGCGTTCGTGACCCAGACCGCGATCGAGGTGCGGTGAGGCGGAGGCGTTGCCGAGGTCGTCATAGAAGCCTCCGGGGCCGGGATTGGTCCAAGTTGTGATTTCCTGGAGTTGCGCGAGGCGCGTTGGTTCCCCATCGATTTGGCGAATGGCGGTGAAACGCGCGCTTAGCCACGCGCGGTTGTTAAGTGGGTAATCGAGGGTGTCCAAGCCGGCACCGCGACCTTGGCTAATCGCGCGATACAGCGGCACGCTCAGTTTCATTTTAATACTTTGAAATAGCGCTTCGGCGAGTTGGTGGGTGCGCGTGCGCCAAGCCTGGGCGGTGGGTTGGGTGATGGCTTGGTTGAGGATCTCCTCCGCTCGAGCCATCGCTGGGGCGGCACCAAGGGAGGGCGCGGTGCGGAGTGCTTCCATGGCACTGGCCTCGAGCGCCGTTTCATGGATCAAGCGCGCGCGTACGGTGGCGTCGAAATACGCACGGTAGAGCCCCATCTGAAAGCGCCAATTTTGCAGGTCCCGCGGAGTGGCCGCGCGTTCCATCGCTTGGAATTGATTGAGGGTGGTATACACCTCTTCGTGAGGCAGCAGTGGGCCTTGCCAGTTGCGCTCCAAGGCAAAAATACCCTGGGCGAAATCATCCGCGAGTCGTTCGCTAATAAAGTAACGCCCGTAGTCACGCATAACCTCTTGGAGCGAAGCGTCGGGATCCCAGCTCAGGCGGGACCAGACAGTTTTATTAATATCATCCGTGCAGCCTTCGGAATAGGTGATCGCGCCAATGGTGTGGGGTTGGAGCAGGCGGATGATATTCGCCATGTCGTGCGGCCGGGTAGTGATCGGCTCGCGTGTCTGGGTGAGCACAAAGGCACGGTCCCAATTGGCGATCGGGTATTGGCAACTGCGAGTGTGGGTGATGTCGGGGTAGTAGCGGATCGGGTAGGAGGCGGGGATGCGCCGGCGGAATTCGGCCAGATCCATGTGCACCCAGGGCGCGAAAACGGCACCGGCGAGCCAGGCAGGTTTTTGCTCGGTGAGATAGCCGATGAAATAATCCATATCGCTCTGGTTAAAACCCTGCGGCGAGAGCCACATAGTGGCTTTGGGATGAAAACGGCGAAGGCTAGCGGTCTGTTTTTCTAGCAACGGAAACATGAGGCGCGGCGGGGTGTGGCCGGGGTCGCCGCCGGGGACCAGAATGGCATCGATGCGGGGCAGGGCGCTGAAAACTTCCGCCCACTCTTTGAGCGCGAAGGCGACCGTCTCCGGTTTGCTGTAATCTTCATCCATCGCCGGATACCAGATCCACACATCCAGACCATATGAGGCGGCGATGCGGGACATGCCGACCATCATGTCGATTTGGGGCCGGGGAAAATGAGGGCTATCCGCATCGTCGTCGGTGCGCGGAGGCAGAAGCTCGATCGCGTTACATCCAAAAATAGTGAGCTCGCGAATGTAGCGTTCCCACTGAGGCAGATCCCAGCCGCTATAAGAGTTGGGTTTGGGACGGTAAGCGAGTTGATGGCCGCGTAAAGGGTAGCGCGGAGAAGTGGAAAGATTAAGCGGGCTTAGTAATCCGGCCCGAGCGGGCCCGAAATGAAGAGTGCGCAACAGGTGTCCCACCCCGAAGAGCACGCCCCGCGCGTCACGACCAGCGATAATGATCATCGGTTTAGCTGAACCGGCCGCACCCAGAGTGATGAGCTGATAGCCCTCAGCGCCGACGGTGTTTTCATTGAGCCCAGCTTCCGATGCGCGCTCGCCCAAAAGTGTACGCACTTCCGAAAAGCGCCCGACGATGATCGTCGGCGAGTCGACGGCCGGTAGCGTATGGGTGATGGGCCATCGTACCAAGGTGCGTGATTCCGTTTCCTCAACCAACATGGCCACGGCTTTCTGTTCGGGGCCGGAGACGGTTAGCGGTGTGATGACCGTTGCTCGGGTCAGATCATAGCTTAGAGCTGGAAGTCCGACGTTACGAGCAGCCGCAAATTTTTCTAAGGCGGGTGAAATTTGCGGTTGGGCTGTGAGAATCGTGGCGCATAAGGCCGTGGCGAGACTCATGAGCGCTATGAGTCGTTGGGTGGGGCGTAGGGTAGGGGTATACATAAAAAAGCTAAAAAACTTCAGACGGTGGTCGCGCCCTCGTCGGTGGTGGCGCGGCCAGCCTCGCTCAGGTGTTGCCGGAGGGCATTCACTTCCGCGGTGAGTGTGGTGCGAGTGGCGATGATATCGGAGCTGTGGATAATAAAATTTGCGCCGGCCGCGCACCAGCCAGCCTCCCGGGAGGCAGACATCCAAGAGTGAATGCCAGCCCCGATACCGGCGGCGCGTGCCCGCCGAAAAATATCCGTTACGGCCGCTTCGAATTCAGGCGTATCGTAGCGTTCCGGCTGGCCTAAGCTGCACGACAGATCATGGGGTCCGATGAGGACGGCATCGAGTCCGTCCACCGCGAGAATCTCATCCAAAGCCTCAATGGCGGGCACGCTTTCGATGTTAACAATCAGAGAGTGGGCGCGATTCTGCGTGGCGACATAACTCTCCAGTTCAGGCTCAAAGGGCGTTTGGAGAGACAGTGCCGCCCTAAGTTTGGCGCCTTTGACCGGTCGACGTTTGACGGCGCCGACCAACTCGCGCACCTCTGCCGCAGTTTCCACGTAGGGTGCAATCAAACCACACGCACCGCCGTCTAGGATTTGGCAGGCGGCATAGGGATCCGGGGAGCCAATGCGGACGAGCGGGGCGAGGCCGGCGTAGCGGTAGGCTTGGCACATCCAGGACAGTTTTTCGCGATCGATGGTGATGTGCTCGGTGTCGATGAAAACAAAATCTAAAGGCATGCTGGCGAGCAGTGGCACCCAGCGCGGCGAGGTGGACGCGATCATCGTGCCATACACGCGCCGACCTGAATGGAGCGCGTCACGAAATTCAGAACCGTTCATACAAAAAGGAATGACGCACAGAGATGCCGTTGCACCAGCCAGCGCTTAAAAATTAACTCGATTAGCATACACGTCCGAGCCGTTGCGCGGTTGTGTGGCCCGGGGGGTTATCTCCGATCCAGCGAGGATCGGCGGGTTCGGCGGCGAGTTGATAGCGCGTGTCGGTGGACAGCCGGAAGCGATCTGTCTGATTATCCAAACTGCCGTGCACGAGCGTCATGTTAAAAATCATGGCGTCGCCCAAGCGAAATTCAGGCGAAGTTAGCCAGCGCCCGCCTAAGCTTGCTTGGAGAGCGGTGGCGTTTTTTGAAAGTGTGCCATCCCACCATTTTTTCCCCGAAGCGTAATCGGCGGCGTCTTCGCGGTTGGTGCAGTATTCATCAACGTCGCGGGAGAGATAGGGTTTGAGCTCGGTGTTTTTTTTGTGCGAACCCTCAAGCACCATTAATCCGCCCAGATCTAAGCTCACATCGCCAAGGGGGACCCAAGTTGTGTAAAGATTATGGGTGCCTCGGCCCATATAAACGAGATCACAGTGAATTGGGCTGCCCAGACCAGGACCTTTGGTGCGAAACCAGATGAAATCAAAATGCCTAACTGGCCCACCGAGAAAATTTTTGAAAAAATCAATGATACGCGGACCGAAAACGAGGTTTTGCAGTAAAGGATCTTGTTGATTGAGCGGGTTGCCCATCGCTCGGCCAACTTCACGGCCATGGAAGCGGGCTTCATCTCTGGGGGCTCCTGGCTTTAGAAAGCCCAATGCGTCCAATTGGCCAGTGATGGAGTCCCGCACCGCTTGGACCTGCGCGCGCGGCCAAAATTCGCGGAGGTAAAGATAGCCGTCAGTATCCATGCGCTCTTGCAGAATTGCCGGCAGCTCCGCAGGATTTGATTCCAAGAGAAACCCGAATTTATCGCTGCTGAGTTCAAGTGGTAGCCCGTGGGCGTACAAGTGCGGCGGCGCGACCGAGACAGGGGGGTTCGATGCAGACATGGGGGTTGAGACGCATTTATCTTTAAAGCGCCGCCGCGCCCGTCACAAGAAAAAACGTTTTAGCATTTGGTAAATGATCAGTCTTAGTCTGCAGAAGTGCCGCCCAGCCCTATGCGATTAAAGGCAGGATCGAGTTGGTCGGGTGCGAGTCAATTAGTGTGGGTTTAATTTATTTTCCCTCGAAAACGAGTGCATCAAAGACAAGTATCACTTGGTGCGGCCCGGTTTCAGTGCGCCTTCATTTCATTTCTAGGGCCAAGGACTCTCCGGACAGCTTAAGCCAAGCGGGCTCACCCCGCTAAACAGAAAGTAATTGACCTTTGTAATGAGTCTATAGAAAAAACGTTTTAGCTAAACTAGCCACAGTGCTGGTAAGCCGGTTTTCCGAAAAAATCCCCAACCCCTCCGACCTACCCATGAACGTAGTTATTCCTGTTAAGATCCGTCGTGCTCAGGCATTGACGCTTTGCTGCGCATTAATTTTTAGCGTGTTAAGCGTGCTGCTACCCACGGCTACACAGGCTCAGGTGCCAGCCGAAGGCTCCATTAGCGGTTCAGTACGTAACGCGCAAACGAACGCTTTTTTGGAAGGCGTGGTGGTTTCATTGGAAGGCACAGCTTTTAGCACCACCACTCAACGTGGCGGCAGCTTTAATTTTAATCGAGTGCCCGCGGGTCGTTACACCCTGAAGGCTTTTTACACGGGCTTGGATGCTAAGGATTCCCCAGTGATCGTTGTAGCGGGACAAGCTCTGGATATTGCCGTCGGCTTGACCTCTGATGTTTATAAACTCGAAGCCTTTACGGTAGCGGGCGCGCGTGAAGGCAATGCAGCTTCAATCACTAAGCAGCGTAACGCTCAAAATGTGGTCAACGTAGTCTCCATGGATGCTTACGGTAACGTGAACGACGGCAATATTGGTAATTTTCTTCAAAAACTACCCGGCGTGGCCGTCCGCAAGGAAGCCGGTGAGATCGTCGGCGTGGGTTTGCGCGGGACACCACCTGAATTAAATTCGGTGATGCTCGACGGTGTCCGCACTGCGGCCGCGATCGCTGGGTTTACCCCGCAAGGTGATCGTGCCGCTTTGATCGACCAGATCCCTTCTGAATTTATCAAAGAAATTGAAGTCGTGAAGGGTAACATGCCGGATCAGCCGGCCGATTCGTTGGGTGGCTCTATCAATTTGGTGACCAAATCGGCCTTTGATTATCCCGGTCGAGTGGTGAGCTATCGTACGGGTCTGGCGCAAAACAGCTATCGCAGCACGCTCGAAAACAAATTTGGCCCGAACGCCGCTTTGACTGTAATGGACACTTTTGGACCCGAACGCCGACTCGGCGTTGCTATATCCGGTAGCTATTCAAAAACCTATAGTTTTCGTGATCGCGTCCAGATGCAACACGCAGAGCTCGATGGGCGTAACACCCAAGCTCGCACGCTCGATGACTTATACTTACGCGTGCGCGCCGGCATCGGCTCCAAGTTAGAGTATCGTTTTGATCCGTCCACCCGCATCTATCTTGATACCAGTCTTAATTATTTCGCCTCCGATCTCGATCGAGTGAACTGGCAAGGCGCTGCGAGCAACCGCCTAGTGGCGGACTACAATGTGGTCAGCCGAGCCGCTATCGAAGCGGGCTCTGTACCGCGCACGAGCGCGGGAGCGGCTGCGGGCGTCGCGCCCGGTTATACTGATACTTATACGGAAATGTTGAACATGAATTGGACGAACCAAGCCGCCAAAGAGCACAAACGTTCGCATCAATACAAAGTCGGCGTTGGAGCTGAAAAAAAATGGACCGATTCCAAATTGGAATTCTCGGCCTCCTATAACCCTTCGTCCTACGATAATAATTTTTACGGCTTCACGACCACCCTTTCAGGCATCGGCATGGCTGTAGACACGCGTAATGATGCTACTCGGCCTAACTACGTCCAAACCTACGGCACCTCGGTTGCGGCGGGCACCGATTTCAAGCGTTACCTCGCACAACGCTTTGAACAGCCCGACATCACGCGCGAAGAGGTCTCCTCGGTTCGTGCTGACTACGAGAAAAAATTTACCGATTTAAAATTCCCTGTTACCTTTAAGAGCGGATTCAATTATCGCCACCAGCACCGCTGGTATCGCACCTACCGGCCGGTTTGGAATTATGTCGGCGCAGACGGAGTGCGCGGCACCGTCGCGGCCACCGGAGTTAATGACGATAACATCGCTCAATTCCGCGATGCAGCTCCAGGCTATGGTGTTTTCAATAATCAGTATC
This sequence comes from Opitutia bacterium, assembly GCA_947458705.1. Classification (GTDB taxonomy): domain Bacteria; phylum Verrucomicrobiota; class Verrucomicrobiia; order Opitutales; family Opitutaceae; genus Tous-C4FEB. Next base: position 27,702 of record CANHAH010000013.1, read on the forward strand.
CTCAGCGCGATAAATTAAACCTCGCCCCTGTCGAAGCCCTGTTCCGCAGTACGCCAGCGTATTTTGCCCCTAACGGTACCAGCGTCTCCTTCCGTGCTCCTGCTAGCATCGCGGCTGAAAGCGTTCCCGCCACTTACGTTCAAGGTAACGTGAAATTTGGCGCCCTCTCTGTGTTGGGCGGCCTTCGCTATGAAGCCACTAATGTGGATGCCCAAGGCGTCTTTAGTGATTCGCTTAATCCTAATCAGACCGTGCTCCGCAAAGAAGGTGATTACGCGAAATATTTCCCCAGTATCCATTTCCGCTACGAACCCCGGCGCGATTTGGTCATGCACGCAAGCTACTCGACCAGTAGTGCGCGCCCGGCGATCAGTGTAATCGTTCCCGGCACCACGGTGAGCTATAACTCTTCCACGGGCTTGGGTTCCGTTTCGCAAAACAATCCCGGCTTGAAACCGCAATACACAGAGAATTACGACCTCTCGCTCGAGTATTATTTCGAACCCGCGGGCGTCCTTTCGGGCGGTTGGTTTCACAAGGATATTCGCGATTTCATTCAAGGTAGCTCGCGGATCGTCGGCACGGGCGCCGACAACGGTTTCGGCGGTAACTACGCGGGCTTCGATTTTTCAACACGGACCAACTTGGGCGAAGCGAAGATCGACGGCCTTGAGTTTAATTATAATCAACGCTTCACCAATTTGCCTAAACCTTTTGATGGTCTCGGTCTCTTTGCTAATTACACCAAACTCACGACTTCCGGTAAATATTCCGACGGAGCCAACGTTTTGGCTAACTTTGTGCCCAAGACTTACAACGTCGGCCTCAGTTATGACTGGCGTGGGTTCGGCGCTCGGGTCGAATACCACTACAAGAGCGCTTATGTGAGCGGTGTGGATAATTCCAACTTTCTGCTCAGTAACACGGTGACGGATGATCCCACGGTCGACCTCAACCTGTCCTATAAGTGGAAGCCTTGGCTCACGGCATTCGTCGATGTTGTTAACATCTACAACAACTCGCCGGATTGGTACATCGGTAACCAACAGCGCATCGTCATGAGCGAGCTTTATGGCACACGCCTAAACTTCGGTATCAGTGGTCGCTTCTAAGCCCCTGTCGCTATCGTGCTACGGCCGGTGCGCCTCAGGTGCGCCGGCCGCTTTTCTCCGCCGCTCAGATTATTTGCTCGGACTCACTCCATGTCTATTCCTGCTGCTCCTCGTCAGGGTGTATTTGCCGCCCTTTGGATACCAACCGACTCTCGTGGCCGGTTGATGAAACGCGCTCTTGCTGCGCACCTCGCCTTTCTTCGAAAGAGTCGTGTACATGGCGTACTGGCCCTCGGTAGCACGGGTGAATTTGTTCGAATGAACCTGGCGCAGCGCCAGGAAGTGCTCGAGACCGTGGCCGAGCTGGCGGGTTCGCTCCAAGTGATTGCCAATATTTCCAGCATCCGCTTGGATGAGGTGACCGCACTCGGCAAAGTTGCGCGCCAACTGCGCTTGCCCGGAGTAGCCATGATGCCGCCGACATTTTTTCCGGTTTCGCAGGCTGATATGCTGGAATTTTTTCTGCGGGCCGCCGAAGGCGTACAACTTCCTGTTTATTTGTACAATTTTCCTGAGCTCACCTCAAATCGCATCGGCCTTGAACTCATCACCCAGTTCGCCAAGCGCGCGCCGATGGCGGGCATCAAGCAAAGCGGCGGGGAGTTTGCCTACCACAAAGAATTAATCGCGCTCGGTCGCGCAAAAAACTTCTCCGTCTTCTCGGGCGCGGATACCCGCTTGCCGGAGGTTTTTGCCCTAGGAGCGAATGGTTGCATCGGTGGTTTGGTGAATTTCGCACCCGAGTATATGGTGGCTATTTATGAAGCCTGCCATGCGGGCCGACCTGAAGCGTGTAAGATCGAGGCGGCGCGGATGCGTGAGATCGGTCCGGTGGTCGATCGCTTGTTGTTTCCCTTAAGTGTAGCAACCGGAATTGAAGCTCGCGGTTTTGAGCCTGGCGCACCCAAGACCGTAGTCTCGCCCGCATCTGCCAAGATTTACCGCGGCATCGTCGCTGAATTTCGGCGCAAATTTAAAGCTTGGGCTCTGCCGGTGCGCGGCTAGCGCCCTAGCAAGACAGGGTCTTTCCCCCGTGGCTTTTCGCTCCTTCCGCGCTCTTTGCCATTTAAAATTCCTGGGATGGGCGGTCTGCATTAGCGGAATTTTCCCTACCCAATCCTCGGCTACGACTACGCCCGCCAGGACCGAGCGACAGCTCACTTTTGCCCCGCACAATCACAATCTCGACAACAACGATAATTTCTCGCCCGACAATCAGTGGTTGGCGTTTGATCCGCGCGAAGACGAGACCGCCATCGCGGGTAACGCTGTCATCGCTCGCGTCTCCGTCGTTACAGGTGAAGTGCAGGAACTGTATCGTGAGCCTCTCGCGCAGCAATGGGGCCCGGGTGTCGGCGCAACTAACGTCAATCCAGTCGATGGGAGCGTGGCTTTTATTCGTGGTCTTAACAAGGCCACGGCTGAGCGACCCTATGCGATGTGGCGCCGGGTTGGCGCTTATGTGAGGATAGCCTCGCCCGGTACGCTGGGTTTTCTTGATGCTCGCGATGTGATCGCGCCGTTCACGCCGGGAGCGTTGCGCGGTGGAACCCATCGCCATGAGTGGAGCGCTGATGGTCGCTGGATCGGTTTCACGTATAATGACGCGCTCTTGGCGGCGCGGGAGGAAAGCACCGGAGAAAAAGTGAATCTGCGCACTATCGGCGTCGCTACACGCCTCGATCGAGGCAGAGTGCGAGTGCCGCCCGGTCCAGAAAACAACGACGGTGAAATGTTTGCCGCTATCGTCGTGCGCGTTGTGCCGTCGCCTCGCCCGGGATCCGATGAAATCAGTCGCGCGTTTGAAGATGCTTGGGTGGGTCGTGAGGGTTATCGCCGGGCTGATGGCGGCCGGCAGCGCCTCGCGCGGGCCTTTCTTGGTAACGTGCGCACCAGCGAGGGCCGCGAACTCACGGAGGTGTTTATCGTGGATATTCCCGAGCGCATTGACGTACCGGGCCCCAACGGCCCGCTCGAAGGTACGACCACCTTGATGCCCCAACCACCGCTTGGCGCAGAGCAACGGCGTTTGACTTATACCGCCACGCGAAAGTTCCCCGGCGTTGTCCTCGAACCGCGTCATTGGTTGCGCTCCTCTCCGGATGGTACCCGCATCGTGTTTTTAGCGAAAGATGATGCGGGTGTGGTGCAGGCCTATTTCATCGCGCCGCAGGGCGGCGCGATCACGCAAATTACCCAAGGCCAAACTTCCGTGCAAAGTTGTGTGCGTTGGAGTCCTGATGGGGCTTCGATTGTTTATGTCAGCGGCCAAGCGGTGATGGTTTGCGACGCTCGACCCTCATCCAAGAGCTTTGGCGTCGCTCGAGCTTTAACGCAGCCCACTCAGCAATTGCCCGAAAACTTAGTTTGGTCGTACGACGGCCGTACGATTGCCTTTAATCGTCGCGTGCTCACCGCTGGTCTTTGGCGGCAACAAATTTTCCTCGTCCAACCCTGACGCACGGATTCGCTCTTTCCAGCGTATCATCCCATCCCCCAGTTCTCCATGAAAATACCCCATTCGTTATTGGTCCTCAGCCTCATATTTGTTTGCGCCTCGCTCTCGGCTTATGCCGCCCCAGTGCATCCCGCGGTGGTGCGCGCTGAGTTCATTCATGAGCCCACGGCTTATCCTGAATGTCATGCTTCGACTATCGTTGAGACGACCGCAGGCGGGTTATTAGCGGCGTGGTTTGGCGGCACGGCGGAATCCAATCCCGATGTTTGCATCTACGTTTCGCGCTATGAAAATGGCCGTTGGTCCTTAGGTGAGAAGGTTGCTGACGGCGTGCAGCATGACAAAAAAAGGTACCCATGCTGGAACCCGGTGTTGTTCCAGCTTCGGGATGGGCCTCTGCAGCTTTATTACAAAGTCGGTCCTCGTCCCGAGACGTGGTGGGGTATGGTTATGACTTCTCTGGATGGTGGACGCACTTGGGATCAGCCGCGGCGTCTGCCGGAAGATGTGTTAGGGCCCATCAAAAATAAACCTATCCAATTAGCTGACGGTACCTTGATTTCGGGCTCGAGCACGGAGGATCGCTCATCACGTCGCTGGGATGTCCACATCGAGCGCTCAACGGACCTTGGGCGCACTTGGCAATTGATCGGACCCCTGCCGTCCGAGGGTAAGTTTAACTCGATCCAACCCAGCGTCCTCAACCACGCCGATGGACGCTTGCAGATTCTTTGTCGCAGTAAGGAAAAAACCCTAACCACCAGCTGGTCGAGTGACCAGGGTCTCACCTGGAGTCCCCTCGTATCGTCGGGACTTTTTAATCCAAATTCAGGCAGCGATGCCGTGACGCTCGCCGATGGTCATCAACTCCTAGTTTATAATTTGCGGGAACGCGCCGGGGGTGCACCCACTAATCCTAAAGCCAACGCTCTAGGTGGCGCGCAGCCCAATATTGCTGACGCGAATGAAGATTGGGGCGTGCGCTGGCCGTTGAATGTCTCGCTGTCCGCGGACGGCCTTAAATGGGATATGCGTGTCACCTTAGAGGACCAGCCACTCAAGCACGGTTATGCTTATCCCGCCGTGATTCAGACCCGAGATGGTTTAGTTCACATCACCTACACGTGGAACCGAGTGAAAATTAAACACGTCGTCATCGACCCCAAAAAATTGTGAGCGGCCAACGCTCTAGCACCCGCTTCCACGTTTTGCGGCCACGAAGCGTGCTGCTGGTCTTTTTCGTGCACCATGCAGTTGCGCTCGCCCCCGTGAACGCCTCGTGAAACAAACCCTGACCCCTTGCTCCTATGAACCCTGCCCCTAACGCCCTTCGCTACGCTTGGTTTATCGTCGCGCTTTTGTTTCCCGTCGCGCTGCTCAATTATCTCGATCGTCAGATGATGGCCACAATGAAGGCCTCCATGGTGCTCGATATCCCGAGTATCGCCAATCGCGCTGACTGGGGATTGGTGCTGGGTTGTTTCAAATGGACTTACGCCATTCTCAGTCCGTTTGGCGGCTACATTGCGGATCGTTTCAGTAAACGCTATGTGATTGGGGCGAGCCTCTTCGTCTGGTCCTTGGTCACGTGGTGGACGGGACATACGACAACTTTTAATGAATTAATCGCCGCGCGCGCTTTGATGGGCCTCAGCGAGGCATTTTATATCCCGGCTGCATTGGCGCTGATTTCAGAATATCATTTAGGCCCCACGCGTTCGCGGGCCGTGGGCGTACATCAGACCGGTATCTACGTCGGGCAGATTCTTGGCGGGTTTGCCGGCTATATGGCGGATTCACCCGATCATGGCTGGCGCTGGATGTTTTCGACCTGCGGTATGATCGGGGTGATTTATGCGATTCCGTTGCTTGCGGCATTGCGCGATCCGGTTCGAAGCACGGCGCCGGCGGAAACGGCGGCGAGCGGTAAACCGGCCGCGTGGCGAGAGTTGCTGGGAAACCGGAATTTTATTTTACTCGTGCTTTATTTCACGTTGCCCGCGATCGCTGGTTGGGTCGTGCGCGATTGGATGCCGGAAATTTTACGCGAAAAATTCTCCCTTGGCCAAGGCAAGGCGGGCGTGAGCGCAATTCTCTATGTGCAGATCGCTTCAATTATCGGCGTGTTGATCGGCGGCACGCTAGCCGACCGCTGGATGAAGAGCACAAATCGTGGACGCATCTTTACGAGTGCGATTGGCATGGCGTTATTTCTACCGGCGCTTTTCGGCGTGGGTAATGCGCCCACGCTCACCCTTGCTATCGTCGGACTCATCATCTTCGGCCTCGGGTGGGGATTTTTTGACTGCAACAACATGCCGATTCTTTGCCAGATTGTGCGACCCGAATCACGGGCCACGGGCTACGGGATCATGAATTTGGTAAGTATCAGTTGCGGCGGTTTCGGCGACTGGGCCTTTGGCGCCCTGCGTGATCGCCACGTTCCTTTGAATGTAATTTTTGGCGCTTTTGCCGGCGTGGCTTTATTGTCGATTTTCATCGTGTTGATGATCAAGCCGGCGCGAACGGACCCAGTGGCGACGTGAGGCGAGCATGGGTCGGGTGATTTTTTATTTATGAATTATTATTTAGGAATCGATGTCGGCACGGGCAGTGCCCGCGCGGGAATTTTTGATGCGCGTGGTTGTATGGCGGGTTCGGCCTCATTTCCGATTAAGCTCTGGCACCCGGCGCCAGATCACGTCGAGCAATCCAGTGAAGACATCTGGCGTGCTTGCGCTCGTGCCACCCGCGCAGCCTTACGCGGCGCGGGGCTGAAAGCGGCCGCCATCAAGGGCATCGGTTTCGATGCCACCTGTTCACTCGTCGCGCTTGATGCCCAAGACCGTCCGGTGACGGTGAGTACGACGGGTCGAGCCGAGCAAAATGTCGTGGTCTGGATGGATCATCGCGCCCTCGAGCAGACCGAACGAATCAACCGCACCGGCCACGCGGTACTGCGTTACGTAGGCGGGGTCATTTCCCCTGAGATGGAAATGCCGAAACTGCTTTGGTTGAAAGAGCATCTCCCCGCGAGCTGGCAGCGGACGGCGCGGTTTTTCGATCTGCCCGATTTTCTCACCTACCGCGCGACCGGGGACGAGACCCGCTCGCTGTGCAGCACGGTTTGCAAGTGGACCTACCTCGGCCAACGCGGGGGAGACGGCGCAGGATGGAGCCGCGAATTTTTTCAGCAGATTGGCCTCGGGGATTTGGCCGCCGAGAACTTCCGGCGCATCGGCCAAACGATCCGCCCGATGGGCACTCCCTTGGGCGGCGGGCTGACTGCGCGCGCGGCCAAGGAGCTCGGTCTGATCGCGGGCACGCCCGTGGGCGGGTCTATCATCGACGCCCATGCGGGCGGCTTGGGAATGTTGGGCGCGAAGCTGGGGGGTCGAGCACCGAGGTCCTCGGCGCTCAATCAGCGCTTGGCGCTGATCGGCGGCACTTCGTCCTGCCACATGGCGGTGTCGGCGCAGCCGCGCTTTATCCGCGGCATCTGGGGGCCATATTTCTCCGCGATGATTCCGGGACTCTGGCTGACTGAGGGCGGGCAGTCGGCCACGGGAGCGCTGATCGACCACGTGATCTTCAGTCACGCGGCCTCAGCGGGACTTGTGCTCGAAGCGAAGCGCTCAGGCCGGACCATCTACGAATTACTTAACGCCCGCCTCGACACCTTGGCCGAGAGCGAGCGGGCGCCGTTTCCCGCCGCGCTTACTCGCGAGTTGCACATCCTGCCGGATTTCCACGGCAACCGGTCGCCGCGTGCCGATCCCACGCTAAGAGGAGTGATTAGCGGACTCACGCTTTCGGCCACGGCCGACGATCTGGCGCGCCGGTATCTGGCCGCAATCCAAGCGGTCGCTTACGGGACGCGGCACATCATCGAAGAAATGAATCGCCAGGGCTATGCGATCGACACCGTGCTGATCTGCGGCGGCGGCACGAAGAACCCCGTTTTTCTGCGCGAACACGCCGATATCACGGGCTGCCGACTCGTGTTACCCGCCGAGCCGGAAGCGGTGCTACTTGGATCTGCTGTATTGGGTGCAGTCGCGGGCGGCGAACACGCTACCGTGCTCGGCGCGATGCAATCGATGAACGCAGCAGGTCGAATTATCGCACCAACGCGCGGGTCGGTGGCGCGTTTTCACGCCGCGAAGTATCGGGTGTTCCACCGTCTGCACGCGGATTTTCTGGCCGTGCGCAAGCTGATGTCCGCCGTATAGGCGCTAGCGGCCCAATTGGGGAAAGAAGGCCGAGAGCAACAGCAGCAAGGCGAGGCCAGTCAGGGCGACGACGGCGATCGCGGGAGTCCAGGTGCGCAGCGTCTGGCCTTCGCTCATGCCGCTCATGCGGCTAAAAATCCAGAAGCCACTGTCGTTCATCCACGAAATCGAAAGTCCGCCGTAGCCGCAGGCAGCGAAGATGTAGAGCGAGTTGACCGAGAATCCCGTCGGGCCGGCGAGGGAGAACATAATGCTCGCCGCCGTGATCATCGCAACCGTGGTCGAGCCCTGAGCGATACGCAGCACGCAGGCGAGCAGCCACGCAAGGAGCACCGGATTCACGGCGAAATCGGTCGTGAGGCTACGCACGGACTCGCCGACGCCGGCGAGCTTGATCATCGCGCCAAACGCTCCGCCGGCGGCCGTGATCAGAATGATCGTACCGGCGGTTTCAAGGGGCGGTCCGATGACCGGCCCGGCGTCACGCCAGCCGATCCGTTTTTGGCGGATAAAAACACCGACGGCGATTAATGCGCCAAGAAAGAGCGCGGTATTTTTATTACCGATAAACGCGAGTGCGCCGGCGAGATCTGGGGAAAGTTTTCCCGGCATCCCGGCGGCGACAGAGGATATTCCGATCAGAATGAGCGGCAGCACCACCGGCGCGATGGAAGCGAAGAAGCCAGGTAAGGCTGACTCGGGTACCTCAGGTGGAATTACCGTGCCGGGCGGAAGCGAGGCGGAAACCGGGAAAGGATTGCGGCGATTGCACCAACCGGCGAATGCCAGGCCCGCTAGGGCGGGCAAGATCCCCACCGCCAAACCGAAGAGAATTGAGGCGCCAATATCGATCTTGAGCAGTTCGGCGACGGCGAGCGGACCGGGCGTCGGCGGAACTGTGGCGTGGGTCACAACCCCGCCTACGCAGATCGCGAGTAGGTACAGCGTGAAATCGCGGCCGGTGCGTAGGGCAAGCGAGCGTGCGAGCGGGACTAGGAGAAAAAAGATCGTGTCGAAGAAAACCGGGATCCCTAGAACGAAACTGCACGCCATCAGAGCGAGCGGCGCGCGGGATTCGCCGAGCACAGCGATGAAGCGGCGAACGATTTTCTCGGCGGCCCCACTCTCCATCAACGCAGCGCCGATCACGGAGGCGATGGCGATGGTGAAGGCAAGCTTGCCCGTAGCGGTGCCGAGCTCGGCCATGACAGCGTCTACTGATTGAACAAGCGTCGGTCCGCCGGGGGTGAGCAGCGAGTTCAGAATGCCCACCACGATGGCTGCAAAGATGAGAGCGAAGAAGGCGTGGAGGCGCAGAGCGACAATCGCAGCGATAATGAACGCGACGCTGATCAACAAAATGACAAGTGGAGTAAAGCCGGTGGCGGCGAGGATTAGGGGCATCATTTTTGGGGTAAACGGGGTAAGGGGTAATTAGCCTGTGGAGGCGCAGAGCTAGGGGCGGGGGAGGGCCCGGGTGTCGTTGACGGAGATGCCGCCGTCCACGAGCAGCGTTTGCCCCGTGATGTAGGCGCTCGCATCGCTCGAGAGAAAAAGTAGCGAGCCCGTGAGGTCATCAATCGCGCCGGGGCGCCGTAAGGGAATTTTCGCGCTTAGGTACGACACCCACTCGGCGTTTTCATACATGACGGCGTTTTGCGCGGTTTTGAACCAACCGGGAGCAAGGCAATTGACGGTAACTCCCGCTGGGCCCCAATCGGCGGCGAGACTCATTGTGAGTTGTTTGATGCCGCCGCGACTAGCGCCGTAGGGGGCGAGGCCAGCGTAACCAGCCACACAGGTGACGGAACCCAGGTTGATGATGCGCCCGCGTCCAGCCGGCACCATGTAACGCGCAGCGGCTTGAGCGACGAAGAACGGACCGCGCAAATTGGTGTCCAAGACCGTATTCCAGTCTTCCCAGGAAATATCGGCGGCCGGTTTACGGATATTGCAACCGGCGTTATTGATAAGGATATCGAGCCGGCCAAGGGCGGCGTGCGCGGCATCGACGGCGGCGGTGATCGCAGCGTGATCGCGCACATCAAGGACAAGCGGCACCGCTCGGCGGCCGAGCGCGCGAATCGCCGTGACCGTGGGCTCGAGCGAATCGAGCGCGCGCGCGGTGACGGCAACATCGACACCGGCGCGTGCAAGCTCGATGGCGAAGTGCCGGCCGAGGCCGCGGCTGGCGCCAGTGACCAGGGCCATCTTGCCCGCAAGATCGAAAGTGGCGGGGAGGTTCATGGTGCGAGAATGACCTTCATGAATTTGGCGCCGTCTTTGGCGGAGAGTTTTTCGAACCACGCAGCGCCATCGGCGAGCGGGGCGACGGCGCTGATCATCGGTTCGACGCGGATTACGCCGCGAGCGATGAGATCGAGGCAAAGCGGGTATTCGCCGGCGGAGCCGCAGGTGCCGTGGAGCGTGAGCTCGCGGGTGACGACGGCTTGGAGCGGGAAATCGGTTTTTGCGGCGAGGTTGCCGACGAGGACGACGGAGCCGCCGCGGCGGACGGA
>CANHAH010000014.1 GCA_947458705.1 Opitutia bacterium
GGCCGTGATCCACTCGTGCGCGCTGATCATCCAATCGGCCAATGGAATCGTTTCCGAGTGCTCATGGTCGGCGCCCGCGTCTCCGTCTGGCTTAACGACCAACTCGTCGTCGACCACTCCCTGCTCGAAAATTACTACGACAAAAAACTTCCCCGCGACCAACAGCGCCCCATTCCCGCCCGCGGCCCTATTGAACTCCAAACCCACGGTGGCGAAACCCGCTGGCGCAATATCTACATCCGCGAAATCGGCAGCGAAGAAGCCTGCCGCCTGCTCGCCCGCCACGGCGCCGCGGGCTTCCGCCCGATTTTCGACGGCAAAAACCTCGACGGTTGGGCCGGACCGCTCGAAGCCGTCGCCATCAAAGAGCGTGCACTGGTCTGGCAGAAAAACAAAGGCGGCACGATTTATTGGAATTCCCCGCTCACCGATTTTCAGGCGCGTCTCCAATTTAAGCTCCCACCCGGCGGCAACAACGGCCTGGCTATCCGCTATCCCGGCACCGGCGATACCGCCTACGTCGGCATGTGCGAACTCCAAGTTCTAGACGACAACTACGAAAAGGTGAAAGGCCCCATCGACCCCCGACAAGCTCACGGCTCCGCCTACGGCATGGTCGCCGCCGCTCGTGGTTATCAACACCCCATCGGCGAATGGAATTTCCAAGAAATCACCATCAAAGGCTCCCGGGCCCAAGTAGAACTTAACGGCACCGTCATTCTCGACGCCGACCTCGCCACCATCGACCCCAAGGCCGTCCACGGTCAAAAAGCCCACCCCGGCAAAGACCGCCCCAGCGGCTTCTTCGGCTTCGCCGGTCACAACGACCCGGTCGAATTCCGCGACGTTTTCCTGAAGATTTTTTAATATAAAATTATCACCTTTTCCCGCGTTTAAATCCCCACCCATCCATCCACTATGATCTCACGTCGCGACTTCCTCAAAGACTCATCCGCCGCCACCGTAGGCGGCCTCATCGCAACCTCCGCGCTCGGCCAGGCCGCAGAAAACTCCGCCAACCCCAACCGCATCCTCAAAGTCGGCCTCATCGGCTGCGGCGGGCGCGGCACCGGCGCTGCCTCTCAAGCGTTAAAGGCTGATCCCAACGTCCGCCTCACTGCCATGGGCGATGTCTTCGCCGACCGCCTCCAGTCCAGCCTCACCACACTCAAGAAATTCGCTGCTGCTAAAATCGATGTTACCGAAGCCACCTCCTTTGTTGGTCTCGACGCCTATCAAAAAGTCATCGATAGCGGCGTAGACGTTGTGTTGCTCACCTCGACTCCCGCCTTCCGACCCCAGCACCTAAAAGCCGCCATCGCCGCCGGCAAACACGTCTTCTGTGAAAAACCCGTCGCCGTCGACGGTGCCGGCGTCCGCTCCGTGCTCGAATCCGCCGCCGAAGCGAAACGTAAAAATCTGTCCGTGATGTCCGGTTTCTGCTGGCGCTACGACTTGCGCATGCGCGAAACCGTCGCCAAGATTCACGCCGGCGCTATTGGCGACATCCGCGCCATCATCGCAACCTACCACACGGGCTCACTCACCACCAAGTTCCCCGGCACCCGCAACCCCGGCCAGACCGACCTCGAGTGGCAGCTGCGCAATTGGTATAACTTCACGTGGCTATCAGGCGACCACCTCGTCGAGCAAGCCATCCACAACGTCGACAAGATTGCCTGGCTATTGAAACAAGAAATGCCCACGCAGGTTGTCGGTGTCGGCGGCCGCTCCGTCCCCGCCTACGGCAACACCTTCGACAACTTCAGCGTCGCCTACGAATACGCCAGCGGCGTGCGCGCCACCCTTTCTTGCCGCCAACACGACGGCGCCTACAACGAGGTCACCGATTACGTCACCGGCTCGAAGGGCATCTTCTCCAACGGCCGCCTCGCGACCCAAGGTATCTCCGGCGAAACCAACTGGAAATACACCGGCCCGCAACGCGATATGTATCAGGTCGAGCACGACGAACTCTTCGCCGCCATCCGCGCCGACAAACCCGTCAATGATGGCGTGAATATGGCGCACAGCACACTCATGGCCATCATGGCCCGTATGGCCGCGTACACCGGTCAGGTCGTCACATGGAACCAAGCACTCAACTCCAAGGAATCACTCGTACCCGCCACGCTCGACTGGAAAGCCCCGCTCGCGGTCGCACCTCGCGCCATCCCTGGCCAAACCAAACTCATTTAAACCCCACCCCATGAATCGTCGCGATTTCCTCCGCGCCACCGCCTCAGTCGCGGCCGTGGCCACGTTTGCCCGCGCTCAATCGGCCACCCCCGCGCCCACCAAAAACCCTGGCGTGCTTAAAAAACGCGACATGAAGAAGGGTTTCATGCTCGGAACCCTCGGCGGCTCGAGCGCACAGAAATTGACGTTGTTGGAAAAATTTCAACTCCTGCGCGCCGCTGGTTTTGATGGCGTCGAGGTCGGCAGCGGCATGAATCAGGCCGAAGTCCTAGCGGCGCGCGATCAAACCGGACTTTCCATCCCAAGCGTTGTCATTTCCACGCATTGGTTGAAGCCGCTCTCCGATCCCAATCCCGCCGCCCGCGAGATCGGTCTAGAGGGCCTCAAGCAAGGTCTCCGCGACGCCAAGGCTTACGGCGCCAGTTCTGTTTTGCTCGTGCCTGCCGTCGTGAAAAAAGACGTGCCCTACGCCGACGCCTACGCGCGCTCGGTTGCGGAGATCACCAAGGCGCTTCCGCTCGCTGAATCCCTCGGCGTGGTCATCGCCATTGAAAACGTATGGAACCAGTTTCTGCTTAGCCCGCTCGAGGCCGCCGCCTATGTAGACGCGTTCAAGAGCCCCTGGGTACGTTGGCACTTCGACGCTGGCAATATCGTCAACACGGGCTGGCCCGAGCACTGGATCCACACGCTCGGCGCACGCATCGTCAAAGTGCATATCAAAGAATTCAGCCGCAAAGTCCGTGATGAAAAAGGCCCGTACGCCGGCTTCCGCGTCGATCTTTTCGAAGGCGATTGCGACTGGCCCAAGGTGCTCGCCGCCTTCGATGATATCGGTTACTCAGGTTGGTTGATCGCCGAGCAATATCGTCCGCCGAGCTTCACCGACGACGCCGCCTGGCTTGTCCATCTCGCGCAGAAGATGGATGCTGTGATCGGTAGCTAAGGCCCGCCTCATGAGTTGGAAACACGCAGCCGTTGGGCTGCTAGGGTTCATCGTCACTGCGTCGTCCAACTTCGCCGCCCCCGAGCGGCTCGAGTACATCGAGCCGCACATGGGTACGCTATTTCGGATCGTACTTTACCCATCCGATCCTGCCCTCGCGAAAGCTGCCGCGCGCGCCGCGTTTGACCGCATAGCCGCGCTCAATCGCATCATGTCGGACTACGATTCGAGCAGTGAACTCATGCGCCTATGTGCTCAACCACCCAACACTGCCGTAGCGGTGAGCTCGGAGCTATTCGATATTTTGCAACTCAGCCAAGCGATCGCGGAAAAAACCCACGGAGCCTTCGACGTCACACTCGGACCGGTCATTAGTCTCTGGCGAGAAACCCGACGCACCCATGCGCTTCCGACCGAGGCCGCCCGCACCGCCGCCCTGCACGCCTCCGGCTTCAGGCACCTGCGACTCGATCCCCTCACTCGCACCGTGACGCTGCTACGCCCAAACATGGCCCTAGATCTCGGTGGCATCGCCAAAGGCTACGCCGCGGAAGCAGCCCTAAGCGTGCTCGCGCAACACGGCATCACCAGCGCGATGGTCGCCGCCAGTGGTGATCTCGCCCTAGGAGATCCACCGCCAGGAAAAACGGGCTGGAAGATTGAGCTGAACCCTTTCGGTTCCACCACGGGCACCCCGCTCATACTGATAGTCGCGCACGCCGGCGTTTCCACCTCCGGTGATACCGAACAATTCGTCACGCTGGGCGGGGTGCGTTATTCCCACATCGTTGATCCCGCCACGGGGCTTGGGCTTACTCGACCGACCGCTGTCACCGTCGTGGCCCCGCACGCGACGCTCGCTGACGCACTTGCCACGGCATGCAGCGTCCTTGTTCCCGCGGCGGCCCAACAACTCGCCAATGACTCCACCGAATCCGTTCGCGTCATCGTCCATCAGCGCAACGCTGACGGCTCGACCCGGAGCGCCTCTTTCGGTCATGCTCCGGCCGGCCTTATTTTCACGCCATGATCACCTCTACGTTTTTCAAGACTACCCTCATCAGTCTAGCACTCGGCCTAAGCGTCACCTCGCTCCAGGCCTTGCCCGAGATCGACACCAAGGAGCTCGCGCTCGTGAGCCAGATCCGCGACAAAATTCTTGCCGGAAAAAAAGCGTCATCTGGGTCGCTCGCCGCCTACACCGAAAAAATCCCCGGTACCGACGTTTCATTTGCTCTTTTGCCCATCCCCGCTGGCACCTTCACGGTCGGTAGTCCCGCTAGTGAAAAAAACCGTAACGCCGACGAGGGTCCACAGGGCAAAGTTGCAATCGGAGCTTTTTGGATGGGCCAAAAAGAAGTCACGTGGAACGAGTACGAGATTTTCATGTTCGCCACCGATGCCGCCGGCAACACCAGCAAAGGTGAAGCCGACGCGGTTTCGCACCCAACCAAGCCTTACGTCGAAATGAGCTTTGGCATGGGCCGCGAGGGTTTCCCCGCGATTAGCATGACACACCACGCCGCCTCCAAATATTGCCAATGGTTGAGCGCCAAGACCGGACATTTTTACCGTTTACCCACCGAACTGGAATGGGAATACGCGGCGCGCGCCGGCACAACCACCGCCTATTCCTTCGGCGAGGATTCCACGCAACTGGCCGCCTACGCCGTGTTCAACGCCGACAAATACGCGCTGGTGGGTACGAAGAAACCCAATCCTTGGGGCCTCTACGACATGCACGGCAATGTTTCCGAGTGGACCCTCGATCAATACGAAGCCGACGTCTACACGCGCCTCAAAGGCGATCCTGCCCCCGCCTCATGGGTGAAATCCACCCAGCCCTACCCACACGCCGTGCGCGGCGGCAACTGGACCGACACGCCCGAATTACTCCGCAGCGCCGCCCGCCGCGGTTCAGCACCCGAGTGGAAAATTCTCGATCCCCAACTACCCAAAAGCATCTGGTACCACACCAGTGTGCCATGGATTGGCTTCCGCGTCGTGCGGCAAATCGACGTACCTTCCGTCGAGGAGATGTATCGCATTTGGAATAACGGCGTCGAACTCGACAACTAATCCACGCCGACTAGGCGCCTAATGCGAGGCTGCGTCTTAACGCCCCTCGCTCAAGCGCGCGATCACCGCCGGCAACAACGCGTGTTCGGCCGTGTGAATTTTAGCCGCGAGCGTTTCCAAGGTCTCGCCCGGCGAAACGCGCACGCTCGCTTGATCGAGAATTGGACCACCATCAACTTCCGCCGTCACGCCGTGGACAGTGCAACCCGTCACCTTTACGCCGCGCCGGAAAGCCTGCCCGATGCCGTCGAGCCCAGGAAAGCTGGGTAATAAACTCGGGTGTAGATTAATTATTTTTCCTGCAAACTCGGTGAGAAACCCCGGCTTAATCACGCGCATGAAGCCCGCAAGCACAACGAGATCGGGCTGCGCTGCGCGCACCGCGGCGATGAACCGCGCCTGCCCTTCGCCTTCAAGCTTCGTCTTAAACGGCGCTGGATCAATGAAGCTTGCCGGTACGCCAAATCGCGGGCCGAGCTCAAGGATGCCCGCATCGGATTTATCTGAAAAGATTCCTACCACGCGGGCCCGACCAAGTTGCCCGGTTTGCTGAGCTTGGAGAATCGCCTCGGCGTTGGAGCCGCGTCCGGAGCCTAGAATAACGACGCGCATGCGGATCAAATTTCACCCGCAGCTTTGATGCGCGCGATCAAGGCCGTCGTGCTGAAGCCGGACAGAAACGGCATGAATTCAATCCGCGCACCCACACTTTCCAGGGCGGCGCGCTCACCCGAATCGAGTTTCTCGAGAGTGTAATCGCCGGCCTTGCAATAAACATCCGGCGCGAGCGCGCGGATTTCAGCATCCAAGCGCGGGGTGCTGAAAATAAACACGGCCTCGACGCTGGCCAGCGCGCCGAGCGCGTAGGCGCGTTGGGTTTCATTTTGCACGGGCCGTAAAGGGCCTTTAAGCGCGCGTACGCTCGAGTCCGCGTTGAGCGCAATGAAGAGCGCGTCGCCTTGGGCGCGCGCTTGTTGCAGATAATAAAGATGGCCCGTGTGCAACAGGTCGAAGACACCGTTGGTGAGGACGATTTTTTTGCCGGCGGCGCGCAATTCAGTGCGACGCGCCACGGCTTCGGCGAGCGTCAGAAGTTTGGGATTAGGCGGCGCAAGATTCGTCACAGCTCAAACGAATAAACGGGCAGCCGCGCCGAAGGAAGACTTTATCGCCCGGACATTAGCCCGGGCGAGTGGCACGGGCTCAGAAAAACTTTTTCGCTTTTTCAAAAAAGCTCTTTGAGGTGGGTTCCGCAGCGTCGCCACTGACGCGGGCAAACTCCTCGAGCAACTTGCGTTGATCAGAGCTGAGAGCGGTCGGCACTTCGACTTGCACGCGGACGAGTTGGTCGCCTTGACGACCGCCGCGGAGCGAAGGCATGCCTTTTTCGCGGAGACGAAACGTGGTGCCACTAGCGGTACCGGCAGGGATTTTCAGCGAGCCTTTGCCAAAGAGCGTGGGAACTTCGATGCTTCCTCCAAGCGTGGCCAAAGTGAACTTAATCGGAATCTCGCAGAAAAGCGCATCGCCCTGTCGTTCGAAGAGTTCGTGTTCCTTGACGGTAAGCACGATATAAAGATCACCAGCCGTACCGCCAGCCGTGCCGGCTTCGCCGTTACCGGTAGAGCGGAGCCGAGAGCCGGTCTCGACGCCTGCAGGGATGCGGACGTTAATCTTGGTCGTCTGCGGGGTGCGACCTTCACCACGGCACGCTGTGCAGGGTTTTTCGATTTTTTGGCCGGTGCCGCTACATGTAGGGCAGGCTTGGGTAAACGTGATGATACCGCCGGAGCGGCGAATTTGACCCGCGCCGCGACAGGTGGGACAGGTGACACGTTTCGAGCCGGGCTCGGCACCCGTGCCAGTGCAACGTTCGCATGTCATGGCTTTACGGAAGGAGATTTCTTTCTCCACGCCGCGGGCCGCCTCTTCGAGCGTGATCTCGAGATCGTAGCGCAGATCGGAGCCGTCGCGATCGGCTCCGCCGCCGCCACCACCGCCACCAAACATTTCGTCAAAAATTCCTCCACCACCGCCACCGCCGCCACGGCCACCTTGCTGGCCGAAGACTTCACGGAAGATATCGAACGGATCGTGGAAGCCGCCGCCGCCAGCTTGACCCCGGCCGCCGCCGCCGCCGGGACCTTGGAAGGCGGCGTGGCCATAACGATCGTAAGCGGCACGTTTTTCAGGGTCTTTCAACACCTCGTAGGCTTCGGAGACTTTTTTAAATGTTTCCTCAGCCTCCTTGTTGCCCGGATTTTTATCAGGGTGAAACTGCACGGCCTTTTTACGGTAGGCCTTCTTGAGTTCTTCTTCGCTCGCGCCTTTTTGCGCACCGAGCAGTTCGTAGTAATCTTCCTTCGCCATAGGGATCGTGGGGAGCCAGTCGCGCGCAGAGCGCAAACAGCAGATATGTTAGATAACGGTTTCTTTGGCTACGGTGGTGGGGCCGCTGGAAACAATGACGGAGGCGGGCCGGAGCAAACGACCGTTGAGCGAATAACCGGTGCGGATGACGTTGAGTACGTGTTCCGCTTTCACCTCGGGGCTCGGAGCGTGCGAGAGGGCTTCGTGCTGATGCGGGTCGAAGGGCTGGCCAGCGGGATGGATTTCCTTGAGGCCATGGTTGCCGAGCGCGCTTTTGAATTGTGTGAGCACCATGTCGACACCACCGGTGAGAGTTTTAAGATCCGCGTTGGGCTGCTTCGCGGCAGTAAGACCAAGGGCGAGGTTGTCCATCACGGGCAGGAGGTCTTCGAGAACGCGAGAGGCGGAGAAGAGCCGGAGTTCTTCTTTTTCGCGCAGGGTGCGTTTGCGGAGATTTTCCAGGTCCGCGGCAGTGCGCATAAAGCGGTCGTAGTTATCGGCCGCTTCTTTCTTGGCGGTGGCCAACTGTGCCGCGAGATCGGCCGAGGGGGCGGACTCTGGGGCAGCGGGGGCCGGAGCGGCAGGCTCAGGGTTAGTTGAAGCGGCGGATTCGTCGGTCGGTTTCATAACAAAAGATAATTAGTTAACTACGGCTTGCGGATTTCTTCAAGCTTGTCGCGCAAACCACGGAAAATTTCGAGGCTCTTACGCTCGGCGGCGTTGAGCCAGCTCTCACCCGTTTTTGACGAGACGGGAGGCGGGGCCGAGATTTCCTGCGGGAGATAATCCGCCAACGCGGCGGTGGCATTTTTTTCGTCAAGCACACGCCTCACAGCCGGCAAGAAAAGGGGTTTAAGGCTAGTGACATCGGTATAGCTTTGATCCAAGTTGAGTCGATAAGTCTGGAAACGAGGTGGCGAGACGGTGTTTTCGACCAACCCCAAGGTGTCAAAGCGCAGGCGCAAGCGCCGGATCAGCAACGGAGTCGTCGCCGCGTTGGATACGCTCGGATCGAACAGGGCGGCTCGGAAGGTGGCGATATTTGTGTCCCCGGCGCGACGCGCTACAAGCGTGAGCTGGCGCACATCAAGGTCGAGCGAGTCGAACACGATGCGCCGATTCCACAGCGCCCAGACATCGATTTCGCCTTCCACGCTGCGTACTTGCAAAAATTCAGGCACTGAAAACGCAGCTGGGTTTAACACCATGAGTCCGCGTAAGGTTACGCGACCGGTGAACGGATTGGCCGAGAGGCTCGCTACGTCAGCCTTGAAGCCCGTGCGTTCCTGCAGCGCTTGGGTAAATAGCAGCGGCAACAGCGTCATCCAGGCGAGCGCCAGCGCGGCCCCAGCGATCACCAATAACATGATCAAGCGCAGGAGGCAGCCGCCGCGCGTGGGGGCCCGAGCGAGCCCACGCGAAACAACAGTCGTCAGGATCATCCCGTGAAGTTTTCCGTCACGAGCACAATCGAAGTCGTCTCGGCGGTGAAGGCGAACGCTGCGCCGTAGGGTACAAGCGCATTGGCGCCTGGTTCGAGGTATTTTCCACCAACACTTACCCGACCGCTGACGACGCTGAGTATGCGAGGTTGTTCGCCACCAGAAAGGTGGAGGCGTTCTCCGGCGCCGAGCACCGTGCGTTTAATGCTGAATTCGGGGCAATCGGCGATCACGCCCGAAGTCGGAGCGGCGCGCACGGGTTTTGGCTCAAAATCTTGCCAATCGATAGAGTGGAGGGATTGCGCGACGTGCATCTGGCGAGGCTTGCCGTCTAGCCCCAAGCGACCCCAGTCGTAGACACGATAAGTGGTGTCGGAATTTTGCTGGATCTCTAAAATGAGATTACCGGCGTCGATCGCGTGGATTTGTCCACTGTGCACCAATATGGAATCACCCGCGGCCACTGGGAAATGATGCACGCAGGTTTCAACGGTCTGGGTGGTGATCGCGGCTTCGAACTGCTCGCGAGTCACACCGTTTTTGAGCCCGACGATTAACTCGGCGCCGAGACTAGAGGCTGCGATGTACCAATTTTCCGTTTTGGGCTCCCCCTTGAGTTCGCCCGCGACGGCGGCTGGCGGATGGACTTGGAGGCTCAAACGTTCGCGGCAATCAAGCCACTTCACCAAAATCGGAAATGTTTTTTCTTTCGGCCACTTTGGCC
Organism: Opitutia bacterium; assembly: GCA_947458705.1. GTDB lineage: Bacteria > Verrucomicrobiota > Verrucomicrobiia > Opitutales > Opitutaceae > Tous-C4FEB. The sequence goes on from CANHAH010000014.1 coordinate 9,761, forward strand.
CCATGACTGCCGGGCCATGCCGCAGAATCACCTCTCTCAGTGTGAGCCCGGCCCATTTGCCGTCGGCGACGACGGATTGCGCCTCGGGGCGATCGACCACCTCCCAGCTCTCGCCAATCGGTCGGTCAGGCGGCAAGGTTCGACCGAGCGTAGTTTCGAGGACACGCCCGCCCCAGACGCGTTCTTGGTAAAGCGGGCGAAAAAGAAGGACTTCGGGCATGTGGATAAAAACGTGATTTTTGTGAAAATGCCCCGAGGGGATTTACATTTGACCGTCCTGAAGCTTAGCGTGCAATCCGCAGACTCAGAGTCCGCTCACACAAATGCCCAAGCCCGAGACTTCAAACTCAAACGACGGACCCTCAGCCAAAGCCCCGCGCTACCAGCCAAATTGGCCGATCGCCTTGAGCTTCCTTTTGGTAGGAGTGTTTATCGCGGTCGCCCTCGTAGCCTACGATCCGCTACAAAGTAGTCACATCAGCACCGCCCCGCGGCCCAAAAATCCGATGGGCTGGATTGGCGCGGAAAGCATTTATATATTATTATTTAGCCTAGGCGCCAGCACGTGGCTGATTCCGGTGTTTTTCGGCTGGATCGTTTATCTCGCGATCAAGGCCGGTCGCCACCTGACCGGCACTCGCATTGTAACCATGGTCATTGCTATCGCAGCCTTCAGCGGTCTGTGGTCGATGGTCGATTTTTTTAAATTCAGCAATTACTTCCCGAGCGGGCCTGGCGGCTACATTGGCAAAGGCCTTTACGAGGGCCTTTTGCACGAACCGGCCGGTCCCATCGGCTCTGCCCTCATACTCAGTGTGATTTATACCGCCGCGATGTTGTATATTTTCACCCGTGACATTGGTCACGAGATCGACCGGATTTACGCGGCTTTCTCCACTTGGCGCGAGGAGCGCGCCAAACAAAAAGCTGCCCTAGCCGCCGAGCTCGCCAAAGAACGCGAAGCCCGTGCTAAACAAAAAGCCGCCGCCCGCGTCGCTGTCTCCAGCGCCGCGCCGCTAACCGCCACTATCCCCGCCGCACCCGTCGGCCCCAGCGGAGGCAAAAAGACCTTCGCCGCCAAAGCCGCCGAAGACCCCCTCGCCAAACCCGCCGTCCGTGGTACCGGCGCCGAGGCCCCTGAACCCCTTGCCGCAATTAAACCCGCGCCGGAGCCGGCCCCGGTACTGCCTAAAGCCACCCCCAAACCCACCCCGCCCGCCGCAGGCACCGCGACTAACCTCAAAGACCTCACCGTCGCGACCACCGGTAAATTCGAGCTCAACATCGTCAAGCCCGAGGAGCCCAAGAAAGCCGCCAAGATCACGCTCCCCCAAAGCGACGACAAAACCTACGAATTTCCCCCGCTTTCGCTGCTCAAAGAGCAAGCCAAGCCAGCCTCCAGTAATAGCGAGGAAGAACACCGCGCCAACGCCGAAAATCTCCTTCGAATTCTTAGTGAATTCGGCGTCGAAGTCACCTTGGGCGAGATACACGTCGGCCCGGTCATCACCCGTTACGAGGTCGTCCCCGCCCCAGGCGTTCGCGTGGAGAAAATTGCGGGCCTCGATAAAAACATAGCTCTCGGCATGCGCGCCCAATCCGTCCGCATCCTCGCCCCCATCCCTGGCAAAGCCGCCGTCGGCGTCGAAGTCCCAAATCAACACCCCACGCCCGTCGGCATGCGCGAACTCCTTGAGAGTGAAGACTGGGCCAATGCCAAAGCCGAGATCCCTATCGCACTTGGTAAAGACGTTTCCGGCGCCCCACTCATTTCCGATTTGGCCAAGATGCCCCACTTGCTCATCGCCGGCGCTACCGGCTCGGGCAAATCCGTCTGTATCAATTCCATCGTCGCCTCGATCCTCTACTCGAAGAGCCCTAAAGATCTCCGGTTGATCATGGTGGACCCCAAGGTCGTCGAACTTAAAATTTTTAACAGCCTGCCCCACATGCTCATCCCTGTGGTAACGGAGCCGAAAAAAGTCCCCGCCGCCCTCAAGTGGCTGCTTGGGGAAATGTCCCAACGCTACCTACTCTTCGCTAAGGTCAACGTCCGCAACATCGTCGGTTTCAATACCCGCAAAAAAACCGGCAAAACCGACCTCCCGCCTGCGCCCGACCCGCAGGCCACACTCACCGGCGTTGACCCGCTCCTCGACGACGGCCTCGAAGTACCTGAACGCCTCCCGTACATCGTCGCTATAATCGACGAACTTGCCGACCTCATGATGGTCGCCCCCGCCGAGATCGAGACCAGCATCGCCCGCCTAGCCCAACTCGCCCGCGCCGCCGGCATCCATCTGATCATCGCCACCCAGCGCCCCTCCGTGAACGTCATCACCGGCGTCATCAAGGCCAACCTGCCCTCCCGCATCGCCTTCCAAGTAGCCTCCCAAGTCGACTCCCGCACCATTCTAGACACCAAGGGCGCCGACACCCTCATTGGCCGCGGCGACATGCTCTTCTCGCCCCCCGGCAGCTCGCGCCTCGTCCGCTCTCAAGGAGCCTTCGTCTCCGACGAAGAAGTCATGGCCATGGTTGAATTCCTTAAGAAAAACGGCCCACCGCAATACGCCGAAGCCGTGCAAGCCCAGATCGATCGCGCCGCCCGCGAAGATGCCGAAGAAGACGGCGAAGGCGATGGCGACAGTGACCTCGGCGACGACGAAGAACTCTACAATCAGGCCCTCGACGTCCTCAAATCAACCAAACGCGCCAGCACCTCCATGATCCAGCGCCGGCTCCGTATCGGCTACAACCGCGCCGCTCGCATTATGGATCTCATGGAAGAAAAAGGTATCGTCGGCCCCGAAAACGGCTCCAGCCCACGCGAAATTCTTGTCGACCTCGACTCCCTCTGATCCCACGCCCAAACCGTCTCCTCCCTTCTCCGCGATTTTATCTTTCGTGGTGACTTCCCCCGCCCCCAATCCTAACTACCCTGATCATGCAGACCATCGGTGAACGCCTCGAAGACGCCCGCAAACAGAAAGGCATCTCCATTCGCGAGTCCGCCGAAGCGACTAAAATTCGCGGCGAATACCTCCAGAAATTTGAGAGCAATAATTTCGATATTAGCCTGAGCGAGATCTACGTGCGCGGCTTCCTACGCACCTACGCCCAGTTTCTAAAAATCCCGGCCGACCGCATCCTCAACGACTACGCCGCCCTCGGCCGCGGCGAACCTCGCCCCCGCCAACCCAGCCGCGAAGTCTATGGCCGCATGGACGTCTCCGTCGCCTCCGCTGGCGAACGCGCCGATCGCACCTCGCCACCCGCCGATAACCCCGCCGAACACACCCGCGCCCAAGCCAAACCTTCGCGCACCCACACCAACCTCCCTGCCGCTCCACTTGTCGATCCCGCCTTGGTGCTCAAGATCGGGAAAATTTCAATCGGCTTCATCTTGCTGATATTGGTGCTTTGGGGCGCCAAAGCTATTTTCTCCGGCCTTGCCAGCGGGCCCGCCGAACCGGCCAAGACCGCTGCTGCGCCCGCACCCGCGCTCGCCCAACCAGCCGCTGATCCCGTCGTCACCCTGATCGCACTCGAAAATGTGCGCGTCAAAGTCGTCGTCGCTGCTGACGGTCGCGTGCTCCTGCCCGACACCACTCTCGCCCGCGGCCAGACGCAGATCGTGCCCAAGCCCGCCGCGATCTTCATTACTGCTTCCGCGCTGGAAAATCTAGCGATCGAAGAAAATGGCCGCCGCACCCAACTCCGCGATCAAGGCTTTAAAGGCTACGACCGCGTGAAGCTCGGCAAGTAATCCGCTTTGCTTGGCGCCTCAGCGCAAAGCAACCGGAGGGCTCAAAATTTCGCGCAGCACCATCGCCCGCCGTAAACTGCGCGGGTCGCGTAGATCGTGGCGAAGCTCGTTGCCCGCCAGCGCACTTTGCGCCACCGCCGCATCGGTCACCGCGACGGCCGCCGCCTTCCGCGCCACCAGCGCGCGCTGCTCGGCCAACTCGCGCATTTTCGTCGCCAACTGTTCCTGTCGCTCGAGCGAAGCCGCATAGGTTTCAGGCGCAAGCGTCGTAGCGACAGGCTGTGGCGCGGACTCCACCGGCCGCACCGCTTCCGTGCGGCGCACAAGCGGTCGACTGGGTCCGCCAAACGCGTCCGTCGGCGCAAGAGGTCGCGCCAACGGCGGCAACGGAAATTTTTTTTCTTCCACCAACGGCGGCTCCGCACGCACCGGCTCCGGCAACGCTGCCCCACCGCGTCGCTCCGCGATCTTACGCCGGATTTCTTCCCGCACTTTTTCCGCACGAAACGGATCATCCGCGTCTGCTTCGGCAAGCGAAGCGGGCGGCGGATTTTTTTCCGCATCGCGCGCCGCCTCCGCCTCGCGCCGTTGGTTCAACCAATAGGCCAACGCGCCCGCGACGGCGAGAATGAGCTGAAGATGTTCGGAGATCCAATTCATCGAAAATAAATAGGCGGCGCGAGTTCACCCGCGCCACTCGAGCAGAATTATTTTTTACCTTCGGGTTGAGCGATACTTTGGCGCATCGCGGAATCGGCCTGTACGTTTTCCATTTTGTAATAATCCATCACGCCAAGCCGGCCTTGGCGAAAGGCTTCGGCCATCGCGAGCGGGACCTGAGCCTGAGCTTCGACGACTTTCGCCTGCATCTCTTGCACACGCGCCTTCATTTCCTGTTCAACGGCGACAGCCGCCGCGCGACGAATTTCGGCCTGCGCCTGCGCGATGCTCTTATTCGCCTCGGCCTGCGCTTCCTGAAGTTTAGCGCCCACGTTTTCACCGACGTCCACGTCCGCGATATCGATTGAGAGAATTTCAAACGCCGTGCCGACATCAAGGCCGCGCGCGAGCACTGTTTTCGAAATGCTATCCGGAGACTCGAGCACGTGTTTGTAGCTGTCCGAAGTGCCGATCGTGGAAACGATGCCTTCGCCGACGCGGGCGATGATCGTCTCTTCCTTCGCGCCGCCAACGAAACGATCGAGGTGCGTGCGCACGGTGACGCGCGCTTTAACCTTCACCTGGATGCCGTCTTTCGCCACGCCGTCGATCGTCGTGCGGCCGCTCTCAGGATTTGGGCAATCAATCACCTTCGGGTCGACCGATGTGCGCACCGCTTCGAGCACAGATTTGCCCGAACCCTTGGTCGCAAGATCGATCGCGCATGCGCGGTCCCAACCGAGCTCGATACCGGCTTTTTGCGCGGCGATGATCGCCTGAACCGTCGGTACGACGTTACCACCCGCAAGAAAGTGCGCGGAGATTTTATCCGTCGAAACCTCAATGCCGGCCTTCACGGCTGTGATGCGCGCATCGACCACGAGATCGACGGGGACGCCACCGAGCCGCATCCCAAGCAAGTTAGCGAAACCCACAGGGGCCCCGTTAAGCTTGGCCTTTAGCCACGTGTTGAAAAAAGAAAAGACAACGAAAACTACGATCAGCAGTGGAATGCCAATCAGCGCAGCAAGGAATAGAGGAGGCATGGAGTTATTTAGGTTTTAGTTACGATGAGACGAAAATTATCCTGACCGGCGACGCGCAACATCGCGCCCTTCGCCACATGCCCCGCGGGGCAAAATGCTTCATAGCGCCGGCCTTCGACGCGCACATAACCCGTCGGCACAAGCGGCGTTTCCGCCTCAGCCAGTTTGCCTACGATGTCCGAAGTTGCCAGCGGGGGCTGGCTGGTTGCATCCACCGTCGATTCCACCACCATGCCGCGCCCGATTCGCGACTTCGGCAACCACACGAGTTCAAGGTAAAGAGTGATTCCCAAAAACCCCAGCGCGACCAATGACGCCAACGCGCCACCCAGTGCACCCCACTGGAAAAATGCCACACCGCAACCGGCCGCCATCGCCAATCCGCCGATGATTCCCAACACGGCGCCCGGCGCGAACACCTCGCCCGCGAGTAACATCACGCCAACGGCAAAAAGTAAAAATACTGTATTCATACGTCGGCCTTTTCCACCATGAGTCCGAAATCCGTGCGCCCGCATACCACGACCATCACGCCGGCATCAATGGCGCCCACCGCGACTGACGCCTCGTAGCGCCGCCCCGCGATTTCCACCTGCCCACCTGGCCGCAACGCCGTCACCGCCACGCCATGCCGCCCAATCAATGCCGCCACTCCGCCCGCTGCCTCCGGCGCACCGCCTGCGACCTGCGCTGATCCGCCCACGACAGAACCCACCACGAGTCGATCCCACACCCAGCCACTCGGTAAAAATTTTGCCAACGCCAGCCCGAGCCCGGAAGCGAGCAGCAACCCGAGTCCGAGATTTTGTAACGGCCCCGTAAATACATCGCCCGACCACGCCACGCTAAACGACGTGCCAGGCCACAGATCCGCCATCGCCCACACGAGCGAACCGAGCATCAAAAGTAAGCCAGCGACCGCAACGATCGCCACACCGGGAAAGAAAAACAACTCCAGCGCGACCAGTAAAAGTCCAAGGCTAAATCCCAGCACCGGCTCATGCCCGGAAAAACCTGCGACATAACTTCCGATAAAAACCACGCCCAAGCAGACGATTCCTGCGACGCCGAAAATCCCAAAGCCGGGCGTCTTAAATTCGATAAACAGCGCCAGCAACCCAAGCCCCAGCAACATCGGCGACAAGCGGTTCAAAACCACCGCCAACCGCTCCGACCAAGTAACCTCGAGTCGTTTCAGCGTAAATCCACCTGAGCCAAATTTTTTTTCAAGCAACGCATCGACGCTCTTCGCCGTACCCGCCGCGAGTAACGCCTGCGCGGGCTCGCCATACGTTTTGCCCGCCTCGCTCGATGTGAGCGAGAGCAACTCGCCTTTCGCCTTCAGCACCGTGTCGCCAATTTTTAATTCATAATCCGCATCAACCATCGCAGATATTACCTGCCCACGGTAGCCCTTACCCTCGGAGATCGAGCGCAACCGTGCTTTTAAATAGCTGGTGATTTTCAACTTCATCGTCGCATCCACATCTTGGCCCGTGGACGAAACCGGTGCTGCCGCTCCGATGATCCCGTCAGGCGCAAACCAGATCTCGCCCGTCATTGCGGAGATAAAAGCTCCCGCCGACATCGCCTCGTTGTTCACAAACGTGACCGTCTCACCGGGAAATTTTGCGAGCGCCTCCATCATATCGAAAGTTACATCAAGCGCACCGCCGGGCGTCTTCATATCGAGCACGACTACATCCGCCTTCTCCTCAATAGCTTCCTTCAGTCCGCGACGTAAAATATACAGGACCGGCGAAGCGATCTCGTCGCGCACCGGAATCACCACGACGCGTTTCTGGATCGCGGGCGCGGGCGAAGCCTGCGGCTGCGGTTCGTCCAGACGTGGTGCCTCGGTCTGCGCCCGTAAAGGCCAGACCCACAGTGCACCTAAAACGATAAACCAACGCAAAAACATGATTTAGGCTGCATTAATAGGCAATCGGCCCGCCCACGCAAGCATCGCAGCTTGGAGAGCACGCCATTTGTTTCCACAGGTGACTCGTACCACCCCGAATCCAGCGCACGCTATCGAAAATCCTTTTCACCACAGCCCGCGCCACGCTTTCTGCGTGGCATGGAAAAGCTTTCCCACCTCGGCCACACGCTGACGCGCTGGCACGTCGGTTCGTCTACGTTTCTGGCTTATCCCGAAAAAGGCGCCCGCCTCATGAATTGGCACCTCACACTTGGCGACGGCTCGGTGCGCGACATCGTTTACTGGCCCGAACTTAACTCCTTCGACGATTTTTTCAAAACGCGCGGCGGCAACCCAATCCTGTTTCCCTTTAACGCCCGCACTTTTGACCAAGGCGAAATCTATTTTTGGCGCGCACCCGATGGGGTGCGTCGACCCATGCCGATGCACGGGTTTGCCCGCCACTCGGACTTTAAGGTCACGCGACTCGACCCCGCCGGTTTCACCGCACAACTCACTCCCACCGCCGAGTCCCGCACGATTTATCCTTACGAGTTCGAATTCAACGTCAGCTACCGCTTTGCCCCGCTCGGCCTCACCTGCGAATTCGCCCTCACCAACCACGGCCACGAACCCATCCCGTGGAGCGCCGGCCACCACTTTTATTTCACCCTGCCTTGGGCCGAGGGCACGACGCGCGCCGATTACAACATCCGCATTCCTGCGAAACGCCGCTACAAACACGATTTCACCACCGGCCAACTCACCCCCGGGCCCAAGCTCTATCTCGAAGAACCACTTTCTAACCCCGACCTCATCGACACTCAGCACACCAATCTGAGCAGTAACGAAGTCCTCTTTGGGGAACCCGATCGCCCCGGCGCCATCAGCGTGCGTATCGGCGAGGCCGCGGTCCCGCCAGCCGACGCCACGATTGTGACTTGGACCCTCGACGACCAAGCCCCATATTACTGCGTCGAGCCTTGGATGGGCCCACCCAACGCCCCTGAAAACAAACTCGGCCTGCACTTCGTCGCACCCGGAAAAACCGAGAAATTCATTGTCGCGGTCGCCGTGAAATAAGCTCACTTCACCCACGATCAACAGACTTCACGCTTGCGCGCCGCCCCACACTTTGCGGCATTGGCCCTCTGCATATGGTCTCCACCGAAAACTTAAACCAAATCGAAACCATCAAGAAGCGCGCCGGGCATCTATGGAGGTTTCTTTGACTGCGATCAAAAGCAGCGTGAAATCGAGGCCATGGACGCGGAGATGGGTGCGCCCGATTTCTGGAATAGCAATGAGCGCGCCCAAAAGCACATCGCCAAACTGAACGGCCTCAAACGAGCTATTTTGCCCGTCGTCGCTTACCAAAAGAAGATCGATGACCTCGCCGTTATGATTGAGCTGATGGCTGGCGAAGATGCCGCCGCTCAGGAAGCCTACGACAAGGAACTTACCGGCACTCTCACCGCGCTCACCACCGAGCTCGACGAGCTCGAGATCGCCTCCTTCCTCACCGGCCAGTTCGACCGCAATAACGCCATCTTCTCTATCCAAGCCGGCGCCGGCGGCACTGAGTCCAACGATTGGGCTGACATCATGTTCCGCATGTATTCGCGCTGGGCCGAGCGACGTAACTACACCGTAGAACTCATGGACGTGCAACCCGGCGACACCGCCGGTATCAGCAAAGCCACTATCCTCATCAAAGGCGAAAACGCCTACGGCTACGCCAAGGCCGAGCGCGGCGTCCACCGCCTCGTCCGCATCAGCCCCTTCGATTCTAACAAGCGCCGCCACACCTCGTTCTGCGCCGTGGACGTCGTCGCCGAAATCACCGAAGACATCAACGTCGAGCTCAACGAAACCGATATCCGCGTCGACGTTTACCGCTCCTCCGGCAAAGGCGGCCAAGGCGTCAACACCACCGACTCCGCCGTCCGTCTCACCCACGCGCCCACCGGCATTGTTGTTGTCTGCCAAAACGAACGCTCTCAGATCAAGAACAAGGCAGCCGCCATGAACGTCCTCAAAGCGCGCATCTACGAGCGCCGCCAAGACGAGCAACGCGCCGAGATGGATAAGTTCTATGGAGAAAAAGGCGAAATCGGTTTCGGCGCCCAGATCCGCAGTTACGTCCTGCAGCCTTATCAGATGGTGAAAGACCTGCGCACCGGCATCAGCACCAGCGACACCCAAGGCGTCCTTGACGGCGACCTTGACCGCTTCGTCAACGCTTGGCTCCGCGCAGGCTGCCCACGCCACCGCAATAAAGACATCCAGATGGACGAATAACGCGCGCCGCGCCCTTTGGGAAACCTCTTCCCGTTTGGCACTGCGCGATTTTACGCCTTCGCTGTTTCGCTCCATGTCTGACCTGCCCTACGAACACCTCCGCTCGACGTTCGCCGCGCAGTCGCTTTTCGAGGACAAGACCTGGCAACTCGCCCCCGAGGCCTGGGCCCTCACGCCCGAGCAAGTCACCCAACTCGAGGCGATCGGCAGCGCCTGCCTCGAGTTTCACCACGCCCTGGAGACCCTCTACCTGCGCTCCGCCAGCGGTAAAAATCTCCTCCGCAACAAACCCCTCCTTGCGCCCTGGGTCGCCGACTACCTCGACCGTGGTAAACCCGCCCACCTGATCGCCCACGCCCGCGATCCCAAGAACCGCGGCGCCTTCCCTTCGGTCCTCCGTCCCGACCTGCTCCTCACCGACGAAGGCTTCGTCATGACCGAGCTCGACTCCGTCCCCGGCGGCATCGGCCTCACCGCGTTTCTCAATCGCCTCTACACCGCCGGCGACCCCGACGCGCATATTGTCGGTGCCAGCGACGCGATGATCCGCAATTTCTACGCCTCGCTTGCCGCCCTCCGACCCACCGAACGCAACCCCCTCATTGCCCTGGTCGTCAGCGACGAAGCCGCCACCTACCGACCCGAGATGCAGTGGCTCGCCCACCAGCTCCAACTCCTCGGTCACCGCGTATTTTGCATCCGCCCCGAAGACATTTTTCCGCTGGAAAACTCCCTGTTTTTCTCCGCCGACGGCAACCCCGAGAAAATTGACATCATTTACCGCTTTTTCGAGCTCTTCGACCTCGCCAACCTTCGCACCCAAAACTTCATCTTCGAGTCCTGGGTTGCCGGTGAAGTCGCCCTCGCTCCGCCAATGCGGCCGTTTCAAGAGGAGAAACTCTCCCTCGCGCTCTTTCATCACCACTTGCTCACAGAATTTTGGGCCGAAACCCTCAGCACCCGCGCCCTAAAAATCCTTCGCGACCTCATTCCGCCGTCCTGGATTATGGATCCGGCGCCACTCCCACCCGGCGCCGTCCTCGATGCACCCCGCGCCGCGGGCCGCGCCCTCAGCACGTGGCTCGACCTCGCCCACGCCTCGCAGAAAGAGCGCGATCTCATCATTAAAATTTCTGGCTACCACGAGACCGCCTGGGGCGCCCGCAGTGTGATCCTCGGCAGCGATTGCTCACGCGAAGAATGGCAGCACGGCCTGGCCCGCGCTCTCGACCTCGCGCCGACGCACCTACACGTCCTCCAAGCCTTCAAAAAGCCCCGCCGCGCCCGCCACCGCGTCTATCGCGCCGCCGCCCATGATTTAGGCGGGGTGCCCTCAACCTGCGAAACCTCCGCATCCACCGCGATGAGCGCCGTCGAAGTCGACGGCCGCCTACGCCTGTGTCCGTATTATTTCGTGGTGGCTGGCCAAACCCGCCTCTCCGGCGCCTTGGCCACCTTCTGCCCGCCCGACAAAAAAATCATCCACGGCATGCAAGACGCCGCCTTGCTTCCATGTCGGGTGGTTTAAACGGATAATCCCGCCCGCCCGCTTTCTGGCCCTTTTGGGCTCTGAAGCTCACAAGCGCCGAACCGAGGACTGCCTTAGCTGGATTGGCCCTTAATCGCTGAGTCTGGAACTAACAAAACGCGGCCCGCCCTCTTTTTTGCCCCCATTTGTTCGGGCCTTTTTTGCAGAACTTGACGAAGAAAATTTAATATCTTAGTTGGGCAAAAGCCCTTCGGCTTACCCCCGCCCTACCAACCCATGAAAATAATCTACATACAGGCATTAAAAATGAACGCTTATTGCCGCTCTTTGGGCTGGCTGCTCGTTACACCCGCGCTGCTCGCGCAGGTGGCGACTCCGCCCAGCCCGCAAAGCTCGGCCGATAACGCGGTCCGGCTCTCGCCCTTTGTGATTTCTTCCGAGAGAGACTCGGGCTGGTCGGCCAACGACACGCTGTCTGCCACACGCACCAAACAAGCATTGAAGGACGTGCCGGTAAATATCGACGCGATCACTTCCGATTTCATGGAAGATCTCGGCCTGTTCACGGCCGATGAAACGGCGGCGTTTGTGGCCAACGTTTACGCGGCTCCGACCATGGAGAACGACAATCAGGGAGGAAACTTCGCGTTTCGCGGACTCAGTCAGGGCAACAACGTGAGCCGAAATTATTTCCGATGGAATATTCCGTCCGACACCTACAACGTAGAGCGAATCGATTTCGGCAAAGGCTCCAATTCCCTCATTTTCGGCGAGGTTGAACCGGGCGGACAAGGCGCGGTTTTTACCAAAAGGGCGTTGATGAAAAATTTTGGTTCCACTACAGCGATCTACAACAGTGAGGGCGCCTACCGCCTCCAGTTAGACTACAACCGGAAATTGAGGGACGGCCTAGCGTTGCGGTTCAACGCGATCAAGCGCGAGGAGCGCACGTATCAGGATGCATCCAAATACGGTCTTTTGGGCGCGACCTTAACCCTCACGTGGCAGCCGTTTCGCGACACCGTCATCCGCATTGAAAACGAGCGCGGCGATTTTGAAAATGCCCGCGGTTTTACCGGCGTCTTCATCCGTGAGCAATCGGCGCGGTCACTTGGCTACGGCACACAGGGCACTTATTTTACCTCCGATGGCGTGTGGGTACAGCAAGCGACGCTTTCCGCGGCGGACCGGGCGGCGGCGAATGGACCGGCAGGCGGTCAACCTTCGCTGCTCGAAGGCGGTTTCTATGACGTAGCCCTGCGCAATGCTGCGGGAGTAGTCGTCGGCACCAAGCGCGTCGCCGGTCTGCCGAAGCATTACAACATTCGTGGTTCGTTTGACCGCCAGGCGCGGCCCTTCGACACCTACTCAATCACGGTCGAGCAACGGGCGGGCCCGCTCGATTTGGAGTTAGCTTATAATTTCCAGAATCAAATGTCCCTTCGCACGGACAATTTTTTCAGCCAGACCGTCAGTCTCGATGTCAACGGTCGGCCCTTCATCGATACCACGCTTGACCAGAAACGCTTCGGCAACGAATCGGACTCTTTTCGAGGCACGGCGGTCTACAAACTCGACAAATTTAAATGGATGCAGCAACTCTTCGTCCTAAGCGCCGAGTACAAGGAAGACGCTACCGACAATCTCCGTTGGCAGTATTTCAACATCAAGGCCGTCGAGAACGGTACCGCCGCCGCCCTCAACCTCAACACCGACCGCGGCCGTCTCCGGCTCTACCTCGACGATCCGAAATTCTACTCGCGGGAGCTTTTCGACCAGCTCAAACCGGGGAATCTGCCCGTGACGGACAAGGTTAACATGGTGGCCCTTCGCCTCTTTCCCGCCGGCACTTCGGCGACGAGTGGCACCGAATGGCGCCAGTCGTATGCCACGTCCTTTTCGGCTAGCGGCCGCTATTTTCGCGGCAAGTTACAATCCCTGTTCGGCGCCCGCCGCGATTGGAACCGCGTCTATGAGTATGTCGGCACGCGCACATTTGGCCGGTTCAACGAAGATATCGCTCCACCCAAGCGGTCCGATGCGCTTGCGGGCGAATACATCGAAAACATGTTCATGCATCAGGCCAATACCAGCTACACCGGCGGGCTGACGCTGGCTCTCACCAAGGACATCAACCTTTACGGAGTCTATTCGGAATCGTTTCGTTTCCAAGACGCCCGCACCTTTGATCGCGAGCGTTTCGGTCCGATTGCCGGTGTCACCAAAGAGGTCGGCCTAAAGGGCAACATTTTCGGCGACCGAGCCTCCTTCACGTTGGGGGTCTTTGAAATCGACCGCGAAAACGTAGTGCGGACTTGGAACGGAGTCATCGATTTTTCCGCCAGTGAGACCGAGGACTTGATGAATCCGAACAACGTGCTGCCCGGCGATCCCGGTTACCGATATGTGGAACCAGGCACCGCCAGCGCCTCGCGCAACTATCGCTCCACGGAGAGCTCAACCGGAGCCGATCTCACCTTGATGGTGCGGCCTGTCCAAGGTTTGCAGCTCCGCTTCTCCTTGGGCCGCACCAAGGTTTTTAGTAATCCTGACTTAAAAGCCTTCCGCGGCTACTATGACGCCGCCCTCACTCGCGGAAACGAAAGCCCGGCGATGCTTGCGGATGCGAAGCTTTTGCTCGATTCACTGGACATCGCGACCAAACCCGCCGGGGCGCGGGCCGCGCCCTGGTCGGCGAGCTGGATTGCGGACTATGCGTTTAACCGGAGCGCTTGGACTCCGCTGCGAGGCGTGCGGCTGGGAGTCAACGGCAGCTGGCGGGATGATTATCTCCTCGGCATCGCCAGCGGCCAGGAACTCGTCGGAGGTTCCACGCACCTCGTCGGGGCCTACGTCATGCGCGACCAAAAAATATGGGGCCAGCAGGTACGAATCCGCGCCGGGGTGAGAAACCTCTTCGACTTAGAAAACGAAGACATACGGAAGACTTCCTTCACGACCCTAGCGAACGGCGCCAATGTTTACCGCTACAGCTATGTGATGCCCGCGCAGTATGATCTGACACTGACGGTCAGGTTCTAGATCCGCGACCTGCATATCTAAGCTCGAGTCGATGGACTTCGATTGCACCGCCGCAGCGGTGTAATCGGCAAAACAGTGATGCGATGATTTTACCGCGCTCACGATGCACGCCGTCGAAGTCGACGGCCGCTTGAGCCTGTGCCCGTATTATTTCTTGGCGGCCGGCCAAACCCGCCTATCCGGCGTCTTGGCCAACCTAGATCTGCCCCCGCCCCGCGCCATTAAAATCAAACTGAGGTTGCCCACGTCGTGAAAATCAGCGTCGGATTAAGGCCGACGATTTCTTTAACCCCTGCTCCACCCTTCCACCCCATGAATTCACTCTCCCGCCGTCATTTCCTCGCTGCTTCCTCCACCGTCGTCGCGACCGCGCTTCTGCCACGCCACCTCTTCGCCGCTTCCGCCGGCTCCGCTTGGCCGGTCGGTTGTTTCAATCGCCCGTGGACCAAGTGGTCGTATGACGAGACGCTCGATGCCATCAAAGCCGCGGGCTACACCCACACCGGCTTGCTCACACCGACCAAGGAGGACCCCTTCACCGGATCCAGCGCCACCCCGGAATACCTCGCCGCACTCAAACAGAAAATCACTGCCCGAGGACTCAAAGTTAACATGACCGCGCTGCGCGTAAACACCGCGCTCGAGCTTCCAGCGGCCATCACTGATACCCGCAAGCAGATCGAAAACGGCCACACCGTAGGGGTCGAATTCGCTCTCACCTTCGGCGAAGATAAACCCGAGCGTTACGAAAAATATTTCAAGATCATGGCCGACGCCGCGGCCTTTGCTGCGGAGCGCGGCATCAAGCTTGTCATGAAACCCCACGGCGGCGGCAGCGGCGCCTCCTTAGAAATCCTCAGCGCGATCAAGACCGTCGGGCACAAAAATTTCAAAATCTGGTACGACGCCGGCAACATCATCTACTACACCGGCAAAGATCCGGTCGAAGAGCTAAAACCCATCGTCCAACACGTCACCGGTTTCTGCGCGAAAGATTGCTCCGTAACACTCGACAACGCCGGCAAGCGCAAACCTGACGTCATGATTCAATTTGGCGCTGGTCAGGTCGACTTCGCCGCCGTGTTCCAAGGACTCAAGGCCGGCGGTTTCAACGGTCCCGTGATGGTGGAATGCTGCAAGATCGGCGCAACCGCCGCCGAGACTACCGCCAACGCGAAAGCCAACCGCGATTTCCTCAACCGCGTGCTCGCCGGCGTCTGATCGCGCCGCAATTAGCTCGCGACCGCCCAAGACTCGAACTCGTCCGCCGGCTCGCCGCAGTAAAACCGCACGATCTGGCGCTCAAGATCTGCGCGCGATTGCGTGCTGCGCAAGGGCGGTAGGTCGCTGGCACTGGCCGCGGCATAATACCAGCCAGCGCAGGTGCGTACGATCGCACCTGAAGCAGCGACCGGGCATTCGCCCAGCCACACCCGCGCCACGATTTCGCCGGTCTCGCCGCCGGGTGCGGCGACCAAACCGGCGACCCGCGCAAAGTGAATCACACGCACCAGCGAGTTCATGCGGCGACTTGATCGCGCGGTTCGCAGCCGCACGCAACCGGGTAAGAACGCGCGAGTTGGGCAAAAAAACGGTCACGGCGTTGGCGGGCTTCAGCGAGGTCTTTGGTGCCTAAAGTACGCCGGATGCGCTCTTTAGTGAACGGCGTAGGGTGCACCGTATAGTGCAAAAACCAAGTCCCGTGGTTATTCCACAGGTGGTGGTTAGGATTGGCCGCAGGGCGTCGAAGCCCAGGGATAGAGTTGGATGTGATCATGTTGCGTGATTTCTTGGTTGAGGAGGATCGCGCAGCAGGGGTGGAAAACAAAAAACCGATCTGAGGCATCAGATCGGTTTCGTCTTCGGGAGCGTACTTGGTTCGTCGCCCTTGCGGGAGACGCACATCCGAGCTTTCGCTCGATCCACCGTGGCCGCTCCCGGCCCGGTTGGCGGAACTGACTTTTAAGGGTCAGTTCATTCCTGATGCATCATCCAGAGTGCGCAACCCCGCGCCGGGGTCGAGAATTTTTTTAGCTAAACTTTGTCATAAGGCCGCCGCCGATGTGGATTGAGGGTGCGGGAGACGCTGCCCACCAACGAGTTATTTCAATGCCGCGCGGACAAGGCGGTCGTCGCCGTCGTTGGGTGCGGGCTGCAACTTCAGGGCCGCGCAGAGCAGATTGTAAATGTGGATATTCTCCACTGGCTCGACGACGACGCCGGCTTTGAAGGATGGGCCGCTGGCGATGAAGATGCCGCGCATCGCCGCGTGGGCGGGGTCGTAACCGTGATCACCTTTGAGGAATGAGAGGCGGATGCGCTCGAAGCGTAGTCGGCGCTCCACGTGCCAGCCAAGCTCGGGCACGATCCAGACGGGCGGGATACGCGGGTTGTCCTTCAAGTGGAATGACGGCGGCAGATCGGCGGCGAGGTACGCGCGGGCGTGCGGCAGCCCCGCGAGCCGGCGGAGGAGCGCGGCCGTATCGCCGTCGTGCGGGCGCAGACCGACGGCCGAACCATCAAAATCCACCTGCACGGTAGCGACGTCGATGTAGTCGTCTAAAAGCATGACTTTATCAGCGCTCACGGGCGTCATGCCGTGGTCGGAAACGATCACAAAATTCGGTGCGACACCGGCTTGGGCCAAGCGCGTACGCAGCTCGCCAATCTGCGCATCAAGTAGGCCAACGGCGGCGGCGAGTTCAGAAGATTCAGGGCCGTATTTGTGACCGGCGGCGTTGGTTTCTTCAAAATAGAAGGCGACGACGGCGGGGCGTTTTTCGGCGGGCAGCGTGAGCCAGCCGACAAGTTCTTCTAAGCGTTTTTTAAAAGGAACCGAGTAGTCGTATTTTTTCCAATACGTGGGGCGCACGCCTTGATTCTCAGCCTCGGAGCCGACCCAGAAATAGCTGGCGCTGGGGCGGCCTTGCCGGACCGCGGTGGTCCAGATCGGTTCGCCGCCCCACCATTTGGTGGCTCCGACGGCGGCAGCGTTTTTATAGTTAAAAAATTCGCCCAGGACCGGATCAAAATGCTCATTGTTAATCATTCCGTGGCGCGCGGGATATAGGCCGGTTACAATGGAATAGTGATTAGGAAAGGTGTTGGTGGGATAAACCGGGATGAGGGCGCGCGAGGTCGTGCCGTCACGGATTAAGGCACGCAGTTGACGCGTCTCAGTGGGATAGAGCTCGCAGTAATCCCAGCGAAACCCGTCCATCGAAATTAAAATGAGTGGCGGCGTGTCGGAGGCACGAGCGACTGCCCACCCCGCGAGCATCAGCATCAAAACCAGTGGTCGCGAAAACAAATTCATTGAACGAGGCTGAGGCCGGTATCGGCGAGAGGGCCAGACTGGTTTTCAGTACGATTATCTGTGCACTTAAACGTCGGCGCGGCCGCGATGAGGCGCGGTTGGCTTGCGCGGGGCTGGCGCCGTGGCGGGGGGCACGATCGGCGCAGATGAGGAGTCGGGGCTCAACGGCGCGGAGGCATCGGCTGCTACGACCGGTTCGCTGGCGACCTGGGGCACGGGCGCATCGGTGGCCACGGGCGAAGCAGGGATGGTGTCGGTGGGAGTTGTTTCAGCAGATGTTCCGGCAGGGAGCGCGGCCACCGGCTGCGCGGAGGTAATGGCAGGCGTGTAGCTGGCCTGGTTTTGGCGGTATTCGTCTTCTTGGAGCGCGCGCTTGAATTCTTCTTCGACGTTGCTCGTGGCTTTTTTCAATTCCTTCATCGATTTGCCGATGCCACGGGCAAGCTCAGGGAGTTTGTCTTTGCCGAACATGACCAAAATCAACACGAGGATCAGCAACATCTCGGGTCCGCCCAAGCCCTCGATGAAGGCCAGCGTGAAGACAGGGAAATTCATACGGGCAGTGTGACGCGACGCGGAGGAATTTGTAACGGGAAAAAATTCTGCGCGCAACAGCGCCAAGCCAACGGGCGCGCAAAACGCGCTTAAGCGCGAAGGGTGCCGGCGGCTTGTTCAGCGAGGAACGAAGCGTAGGTTTTGGCAACGCCGTCGCAGAGCGCGATACGCGCACGCCAGCCAAGCGTGGCAAGCCGGGAGACGTCCATAAGTTTACGCGGGGTGCCGTCGGGCTTGGTGGCGTCCCAAACGATGTTGCCCGTGAAGCCGGTTACCGTGGCAACGGTTTCGGTGAGTTCGCGGATGGTGACGTCGGTGCCGGTACCGACGTTGATCCAGTCGGGCGGGTTTTCGATCTTAAGCAAAAAGGCACAGGCGTCGGCGAGGTCGTCAACGTGGAGAAATTCGCGTTTCGGCGAGCCAGTGCCCCAGGCAACGACTTCGGCGCGGCCGGCGGTTTTGGCTTCGTGGAATTTGCGCAGAAGCGCGGGTAACACGTGCGAATTCTGCAAGTGGTAATTATCCCCGGGGCCGTAGAGATTCGTCGGCATCGCTGAGTGATAAAGCACGCCGTATTGCTTGCGGTAAGATTGGGCGAGCTTAAGACCGGTGATTTTGGCGATGGCGTAGGCCTCGTTGGTGGGCTCAAGAGGGCCGGTAAGGAGGCAGTCCTCAGGCATAGGCTGCGGCGCGTGCTTGGGATAAATACACGAGCTACCAAGGAAAAGCAGACGTTTCACGCCGTTCCGATAGGCGCCGTGGATGGTGTTAGCGGCGATGGCGAGATTATCGAAGAGAAACTCAGCCGGGTAAGTATTGTTGGCGTGAATCCCACCGACTTTCGCGGCGGCGATGATGGCAACATCGGGCCTCTCGGAGGCGTAAAACGCATCGACGGCGGTCTGCGAGGTAAGGTCGAGTTCACGGCGCGAGCGCAGCAGAAGCGTGACGCCAGATTCGCGTTGAAAACGGCGCACGAGCGCGCCGCCAACCATGCCTTGGTGGCCCGCGATAAAAAGCTTCATGCGATCGTCGTATGCGCAGGTTGAGGCAAGCTGGCGATCTGAGCTTCGCGCTTAGCGAGTTCAAGGTCCGCCTCGGTCATGATTTTGACGAGTTCTTTGAACTTCGTCTTGGGTTCCCAACCGAGTTGTCGCTTGGCCTTCGCCGGGTCGCCAATGAGCAGTTCGACCTCGGCCGGACGCTCGTAGCGGGCGTCGTAGCTGACGTATTTCTCCCAATCGAGATTAAGGAGGCCGAAGGTTTCTTGGATAAATTCGCGGACAGTGTGAGTCTCATTAGTAGCGACCACGTAATCATCGGCTTGGTCTTGCTGGAGCATAACCCACATCATCTCGACGTATTCTTTGGCGTATCCCCAGTCGCGGCGGGCATCGAGGTTGCCCATGTAAAGGCGCTCTTGCAGACCGAGTTTGATACGCGTGGCGGCGCGGGTGATTTTGCGTGTGACGAAGGTCTCGCCGCGACGCGGGCTTTCGTGATTAAAAAGAATGCCGTTGGAGGCGTGAAGATTGTAGCTTTCCCGGTAGTTCACCGTGAGCCAGTAGGCGTACATTTTAGCGCAACCGTAGGGCGAACGGGGCCAGAACGGGGTCTTTTCCGTCTGCGGCACTTCCTGGACTTTACCAAACATCTCAGAGGAGGAGGCTTGGTAAAAGCGGCATTTTTTAACCAGACCGGCTTCGCGGATGGCTTCAAGAATGCGCACCGAACCGAGACCCACAACGTCGCCCGTGTATTCAGGAATATCGAAGGAAACGCGCACGTGCGACTGCGCGCCGAGGTTATAAATTTCGTCAGGCTGGAGCTCGTAGAGCAATTTCACCATCTGCACGGAATCAGCGAGGTCACCGTAGTGAAGGTGCAGCTTGACGCCGTTAACGTGCGGGTCGCGGTAAAGGTGATCGATCCGGCTGGTGTTGAAGGTGGAGGCGCGGCGAATGACGCCATGAACCTCGTAACCTTTGGCGAGCAGGAGCTCAGCGAGATAAGAACCGTCCTGTCCTGTGATGCCGGTGATAAGTGCTTTTTTCATACGGTAAACAACCACGCTAGCGGGGCAGCTTTCGCAGGAGCAAGTCTCCATATATTAGCTTATAATAGATATAATCAACCGGCGGTCGCAACCCTCTCCACGGCGCGGAAGCGCGCGGAGAGGAAGCGTCACGCGAGCGACGGGGACAGATTGGTGATGATCGGGGCGAAATCACCGGGTGATTTTTCCAAGAAGACTCGCCCGAAACTTCATTTACCCAGGATGCCATTTTTCGAAGGGATGAAGCGGTACGCCATCTCGGGCATTGACGCCGATTTTACTCAATTGTTTCCTCGCGGCCATGCATGCCAACAAACGAGTCGCGCTCGGCGTTAAATATAAACGCATCATTCTGAAGCTTTCGGGCGAAGTCCTACGCGGCGGCAAAGGCGGGGATCCCATCGACGCCGCTACCTTAGAAAAAACTTGCAGCCAGGTCAAAGAGATCGCCGACCTCGGCGTCGAAGTCTGCGTCGTTATCGGCGGCGGCAACATCTTCCGCGGCCTGCAAGGCTCCCAGCGTGGCGTCGACCGCACCACCGGAGATTACATGGGCATGCTCGCCACTGTCATCAACGCCCTCGCACTCATGGACTGCCTGGAAAAAATGGGCGTTACTACGCGCATCCAGAGCGCCATCCCGATGAATCAAATCGCCGAACCGTTCATTTTGCGCCGCGCCATGCGCCATCTTGAAAAGGGCCGTGTCGTCATCTTTGCAGCGGGCACCGGCAACCCCTACTTCTCGACGGATACCACCGCCGCCCTTCGCGCCTCCGAGATGCACGCCGACATCATCATGAAGGCCACCAAGGTCGATGGCATCTACGACAAAGACCCGAAAAAATTTCCCGACGCCGTCAAATACGACCAGATCACGTTCATCGACGCTCTCAAACAGCGCCTCAACGTCATGGACTCCACCGCGTTTTCTCTTTGTCTCGACAACAACGTACCCATCCTAGTGTTCGACCTGAACGATGAACACGCTATCCGTAAAGCGGTTCTCGGAGAAAAAATCGGTACCCTCGTCAAAAATTGATCCACCCCGCCGCCTGTTTTTCCACCTTTAGAAAATCCCACCATGTCCTCCCCGTTCCTCGCTGAAGCCCAAGCCAAGATGAAAAAAACCGTGGACCACACGCTCCACGAATTTAGCTCCATCCATACCGGCAAAGCCACGCCTCAGATGGTTGAGACTGTCATGGTTGAAGCCTACGGCACCATGACCCCGCTCAAACAATGCGCGGCCATCAGCACGCCCGACGCCCGCCTCATCCAGGTTCAACCTTGGGACACCAGCATCATCAAAGACATCATCCGCGGCATCCAAGAAGCCAACCTCGGCTTCAACCCAATTCCCGATGGTAAAGTCATCCGTATTCCGCTGCCGGATATGAGCAAGGAACGCCGCCTCGAATTCGTTAAAAATGCTCACCGCCTAGCCGAAGAAGGCCGGGTCCATGTGCGCAACGTCCGCCGCGACGTCATGGAATCGGTCAAAAAGGCCAAACTTCCCGAAGACGAAGCCAAGCGCGTCGAAAAAGACATTCAAGCCGCCACAGATGCAGCCATCAAGAGCATCGGCGAACACCTCGCGCACAAAGAAAAGGATCTGCTCACGGTCTGAGCCCGACCGGGCGGAGTTGCCCTTGCGCCCAAATGCTCCCCGCCGCGGCCCGCCGCGCTTTCTGCGTTGAAAAAAGAATCTTCTACCGCTCCGAAACGCGTCGTCGTCAAACTCGGCACTGGCGTACTCACGACGGGCATCGGCCAACTTGATACCGCGCGTATCGCCGATCTCGCCGCCCAACTCGCCGCCCTGCGCGCCGCTGGCACTGAGGTGATCGTCGTTTCTTCCGGCGCCGTCGGTCTCGGCATGGGCGCCCTCGCCCTCGCGAAAAAACCCAAAGACGTTTCCAAAAAACAGGCCTGCGCCGCTATCGGCCAATCTCGCCTGATGCAGGTCTGGCAAACCGCCTTCGCGCCCCACGCACTCACCGTCGCCCAAGTCCTCCTCACCCACGACGATCTACGCGTGCGCACGCGTTACCTCGGCGTCCGCGAGACGCTCCGCCAGATCATCGGCTACGGCGCGATTCCCATCATCAACGAGAACGATACCGTGAGCGCCGCCGAAATTAAGTTTGGCGACAACGACACGCTTTCCGCTCTTGTCGCGAGCCTCGTCGAGGCTGAGCACCTCATTATTCTTTCCACCGCGCCAGGTCTCATCGACCTCAAAGGCACCGGCGAGATCGTCCCCGTCGTCGAAAAAATCACCCCCGCGATCGAAGCCATGGCCGGCGGCACTACGAGCGAAACGGCCACCGGCGGCATGATTTCCAAAATCACCGCGGCCAAACTCGCCACCCGCGCCGGTTGCGGTGTTTTCATCGCCAGCGGCTCCGCGCCCGCCATCGTGGCGCGTCTGCTCGGCGGCACCGGCCCCGGCACGTTTTTCGTTCCCAGCGGCCTGCCCCTAGACGCCAAGAAACATTGGCTCGCCTACTTCCAACGCCCAGAGGGCACAGTCTTCGTTAACGCCCGCGCCGTTCCTGTATTGCGCGAACGCGGCAGCAGCCTCCTCGCTGTCGGCGTCACGCACGCGAGCGGGGAATTTGGCATCGGGGACATCGTTAATATCGCTGGCCCCGACACCACGGTGCTCGCTCGCGGCAAAAT
This sequence comes from Opitutia bacterium, assembly GCA_947458705.1. GTDB lineage: Bacteria > Verrucomicrobiota > Verrucomicrobiia > Opitutales > Opitutaceae > Tous-C4FEB. The sequence goes on from CANHAH010000014.1 coordinate 32,601, forward strand.
CAATTTCTCCAGCAAGGAAATCCCCGCGCTCGCCGGCCTCCAAGCCGTCGCCCTGCGCGCACTCCACCCGTCGCGCAAACGCCTCGAAGTCGTCCACCGCAACGACCTCGTATTACTCTAAAGCGTTTCCGCTTTCCCCCTACAGAGCGAACCTCCACGTTTCCTCGGACACCTGTCCTATCTTTGGTATAATCGTACCGCCTCCACCCCATGAAAAAAATTCTCTCCGTGCTCGCCGCGCTCTTAATCGCCGCTCTCACCCACCCGCTCCCCGCCGCCACTAGCCCCGCACCTGTTAGCTGGGACACCGCTAAGGAAATTCTCGGCCGCATTAAGGCCCCAACGTTCCCCGCCCGTGATTTCCCGATCACTTCTTATGGCGCGGTCGCCGGCGGCACCTCCGATGCCACCGCGGCCATCGCCCAAGCCATCGCTGCCTGTAACGCCGCCGGCGGAGGCCGCGTCGTTGTTCCCACAGGCAAATTCAGCACCGGTGCCATTCACCTCAAAAGCAACGTTAACCTCCACCTCGCCGCTGGCGCCACGCTGCGGTTCAATCCTGACCCCACGCTCTATCCAATCGTGTTCACTCGCTGGGAAGGCGTCGAATGCATGAACCACTCGCCGCTCATCTACGCGTTTGAACAAGAAAACATCGCGGTCACCGGCAGCGGTACACTCGATGGAGGAGCCACACTCGATACATGGTGGAGCTGGAACGTGAAGCGCGGAGCCACACCGCCTAAGCAACGCGTCGCCCGCGATGCGCTCATCGCCATGGGCGAGCGCGATGTGCCCGTCGCCGAGCGCGTCTTCGGCGCCGGGCATTTTCTGCGGCCCAATTTTATCCAACCTTACCGTTGCAAAAACATCCTCATTGAGGGCGTCACAATCATCCGCTCGCCCATGTGGGAAGTTCACCCCGTGCTCTCCACCAACGTCACCGTGCGCGGCCTCACGATCAATTCCCACGGCTCCAACAACGACGGCTGTAATCCTGAATCGTGCCGCGACGTTCTCATCGAAAATTGCGTCTTCGACACCGGCGACGATTGCATCGCAATCAAATCCGGCCGTAACCGCGACGGTCGCCGCGTCAACGTGCCCTCAGAAAACATCATCGTGCGCGGCTGCACCATGAAAGACGGCCACGGGGGCGTCGTCATCGGCAGCGAAATCGCCGGTGGCTGCCGCAACGTATTCGTAGAAAATTGCACTATGGACAGCCCCAACCTCGACCGCGCGCTCCGTTTTAAAAGCAACGCGGTACGCGGCGGGACCATCGAAAATATCTTCATGCGCAACGTCCAGATCGGCCGCGTGGCCGAAGCCATTGTCACGGTGGATTTGCTCTACGAAGAGGGCGCCAAAGGCACATTCATGCCGATCGTGCGTCACGTCTCGCTCGAAAACATCACCAGTAAATCTAGCCCTCGGGTCTTCTTTGTCGTCGGCTTCCCCGGCGCGATCATCGACGATATCCGTATCACTAACTCTACATTCGCCGGCATCACCGCAAGCGATATCATCCACCACGCCGGTCGAATTTTTCTAGAAAACGTCAACATAGAGCCCGCGCAAAAAACTCGCAGCCTAAACTCCGTCACAGCACCAGCGGCCCCCGCCAGCCACTGAGTCACCGGGGCGTATAATCACTTCGCTCCTCAGGTGGGGTGCGAAACTTTCGCTTTGCTCCCGCCCGCCGAGCCGTGAGCCTAAGGGCGTCCATGGATTTCGAACTCGACGCTCCTTCAGGCCCGCCCGGCTTTCCGCCGATCGATTTCCGCGCGCTGCTCAACGACGAGCAGTTTGCCGCTGTTACCGCCCCGCCCGGCCCGATCCTCGTGCTCGCCGGCGCCGGTTCCGGTAAAACCCGTACACTTACCTACCGCGTCGCCTACCTCATCTCCCAAGGCGTCCAGCCGTGGGAAATTCTGCTCCTCACCTTTACCAACAAAGCCGCCAAAGAGATGCTCCACCGCGTGCAAGAACTCACCGGCCTTGAGCCTGGGCGTTTCTGGGGTGGTACGTTTCATGGCATCGGCCACCGCGCACTACGCATGCACGGTGAAGCTATCGGCCTTCCAAAAAATTTCACCATCCTCGACGCCGACGAATCCGAAACCCTGCTCAAACAGACGGTGGAGGCGGAAGATAAAATGTTTTTTAAGGACAAGACCAACCCGCGGCCCGGCCCGCTTTTCAGCGTCCTCTCCCTCGCCCGCAACACCCAGCTCACACTTGCCGAAACCGTCTCGGATCAGTTCCCTCAGTACGCCGAGATCTCGCACCGTTTCCCGGCGTTTGCGGCCGCTTACGCCAAGAAAAAACGGGAGCAAAACGTCGTCGATTACGACGATTTGCTCGAGCTCTGGCTCAAGTTGCTCACCGACGCTCCCGAGGTCGCCCAGCACTTTGCCAATCGTTTCCGTCACGTCCTGGTCGACGAGTACCAAGACACCAACACGCTTCAGGCCCAGATCGTCGATAAACTCGCCGCGCATCACCGCGTCATGGCCGTGGGGGACGACGCCCAATGCATCTACTCGTGGCGCGGCGCCGATTTCGAAAACATCATGACGTTCCCCGAACGTCACCCCGGCACCGTCATCCACCGCATCGAAACCAACTACCGCTCGACACCGCAAATCCTCGCCTTGGCCAACGGCGTGCTCGAGGCCCAACCCAAGGGCCGACACTTTGAAAAAGAACTTCGGGCCCATCGCGCCAATTCTCAAAAGCCGTTTGTCGTGCAAGCCATGGACGATCGCGAACAGGCCGATTTCATTCTCAAACGAATCCGTTCCCTCGTCGACGACGACGGCGTCTCGCTCAACGAAATCGCAATTTTATACCGCTCCCATTTTCTCGCCCTCGAGATCCAGCTCGCGCTTTCCCGCGCCGGCATGCCCTACCAAATCACTAGCGGCGTAAAATTTTTCGAGCGCCAACACATCCGCGACCTCATCGCCCTCCTCCGCTTCGTTTATAACCCCGCTGACGAACAGGCCTGGCAACGCATCGCCGTACTTCTTCCCAAGATCGGCGAAAAGGGCGCGCAAAAAATCTACACCGTCGCCCGCGAAAACGCCCAGCTACTCCGAAAAAATTTCATCGACGTCCTGCCCACCGACGACGTCCTGAGCAAAGTCGCCAAAGATGCCCGCGACGATTGGCCGAATTTCTGCACCTCACTCCAGCAGATCGCCGAGGCCATGCAGAATCGTAAACCCGCCGAGACAGTCGAAATCGCAATCGACAGTTGGTACGGCGATTACCTGAAGGGCGCCTACTCCGACTACGTGGATCGCCTAGAAGAACTAAAAGCGCTTATCGGCTTCGCGCAACGCTTCGAAGAAACTCAGGATTTTCTTGCGCAGATCGTCCTGCTCAACGGCGAGACCAGCGAGCGCCGCGTAGAGCCCGAGACCGACGCCATCAAGCTCACCACTATTCACCAAGCCAAAGGTCTCGAATACGACGTCGTCTTCCTCATCGGCCTCGCCGACGGACAATTCCCCGGCCGCCGCGCCATCGAAAACGGCGACGTCGAGGAAGAGCGTCGTCTTTTCTACGTCGCGGTCACTCGCGCCCGCAACGAGCTCTACCTGAGTTACCCGAAGATCGCCTCCCGCGCGGGTCCCGGCGGCATGATGCTCACGCCGAGTCGCTTCATCCTCGAACTCCCCACCGACCTTTACGAAGCGCTTCGCATCAAGCGCAACTACGGTTGGTAAACCGCTGCCGCCTGCCGCTGCCGCGAGAGAGTTCGATCAATCCTACCTCTCCAGCCACGCCCGATCCGTCCGATAATATGCAGCTCTCTGGCTTACATCACATCACCGCCATCGCCGGTGATCCGCGCCGCAACGTCGCTTTCTACACCGGCACGCTCGGCCTGCGCCTGATTAAACGCACCGTCAATTTCGACGACC
>CANHAH010000015.1 GCA_947458705.1 Opitutia bacterium
AAAAAATGGGGCGGAAAAATCCGCCCCATTTTTTATTTTAAAATACCGCTTCACTCCGAGCGCGGTGCCGGAACTCGCAACAATTTCTCCCGCGCCACCAGATAAAGAAATCCGATGAGCAACGCGAAGGGCACCAGCGACAACAAATCGGCATTAGAACCCGCGAAGAACGGATTGTTCGTCTCTGCCCATTTCTGGAGCTTCGCATCCGTGTCGCTAAGAACACCAGCCAGGAACGCGATTACGATACCTGCAATCGCGCCGCCCGCGATATAGCCCGACGACAACAAAACGCCCGGGCTCTTGTCTGTCTCGGCGACAAATTCTTCGTGATTTAGATGCGCATAACCCTTTTTTTTCCGCATCGCACGATCTACTAACCAACGTACCGCACCTCCAATAAATAGCGGCGCCGACGATGAAATCGGCAAATAAACACCAACCGCAAACACCAGCGAAGGAACACCACACAGTTCAAGCGTGAGGGCTATCATGACGCCGAGTAGCACCAGCGCCCATGGCAATTTCCGATCAAGGATTCCTTTGATAATATAAGAAACTAGCGTGGCTTTCGGCGCGTCGAATTTTCGTACCGTCGAGCCATCAGGCCGTTCGGTAAACTGACCGTTAATACCGGGATCAACTAACCAAACAGCCTTGCCCGCGTCGTTCACCAGATAGCGGCCCGCGGGTCCACCCGTAGTGTCGGTTTTTTGCCACACGTGATACGTCGCCGTATCCTCGCGCGCCTGCGGACCGTGGAGCGGCTCGAGCTTTTCTAATTTCGCCACATCAGTGACGAGACCCGCGGGCGCAACTTTCGCCGCCGGCACGTAGACCGTCGCGGTGTTATTTAACGTCATCAAAATCGGACCCAAGAAAATCGCCGAACCCAACGCGCCAAGTAGAATCGCGATCTGCATAAGCTTCGGCGTGGCACCCAGTAGAAACCCGGTTTTCAAATCTTGCGACGTCGTCCCGCCGTTGGAGGAAGCGATGCAAACTATCGCGCCCACGGACAACGCGGTCACGTAGTACGTGCCACCCGTCCAGCCCACGAGAAGAAACACCAAGCACGTGAGCAACAACGTCGCCACGGTCATGCCGGAAATGGGATTCGACGTCGAACCGACTTCGCCCGTGATACGCGACGACACCGTCACAAACAAAAACCCAAACGCCAAAATCATCAGCGCGCCGAGGAAGTTCATATGCAAAGACGGCGCAAGCATGATGCCTGCGAGCAACAACACGCAGCCGACGCCGACGAATTTCATCGAGAGATCGCGGTCCGTGCGCAGATCGCTGACCGCTTCGGCCTCGGCGCCCTCGCGTTTGAGCAAGCCGATGTCGTGGAGACCGCCCTTCACGCCGTGAAGAATTGTCGGCAACGCGCGAAAAAGACTAATGATACCGCCGGCCGCCACGGCACCCGCACCGATGTAAAGCACGTAGGCGCTCCGAATCGCGTGCGGCGACATTTCCGAAATAAGCTGCGTCCCCGGCGCAAGCGGGGCGCTGAGGTGATCGCCGAAAAATTTGATCAAGGGAATCAGCACGAGATAAGCGAGCACGCCACCAGCCATCGTGATTGAGGCCACGCGTGGCCCTATGATGTAGCCGACGCCGAGCAACTCTGGCGAAATTTCCATACTAACGGAACCCGCCTTGAGAGGCGCGCCGAAGACTTTTTCAGGCGCGTCCTTCCAGCCCTTGAAAGCGATATTGAGCGTCTTGTAGAGCAACCCTAGCCCGAAGCCCGTGAAGATAATTTTCGCTCCGGGGGATTGTCCGAGCCCCGCAGCTTTGGCGGCCTTCATTTCGGCTTGGGCGGAAGGCGAAGCGAGCGCGCGATCTTCAGCGTTGGCGCCAGCTTTGAGCACGGCGGCGCAAGCCGTGCCTTCGGGGTATTTTAACACGCCGTGTTCTTTGACGATCAACGCACGGCGGAGCGGGATCATCATGAGAATGCCGAGCAGACCACCAAGCACGGCGACCAACATGACGCGTGTGAGTTCAAGATCGAACCCGAGAATCAAAATCGCCGGCATCGTCACACCGACGCCAAACGCGATCGACTCACCCGCCGAGCCCGCCGTCTGCGTGATGTTGTTTTCCAAAATCGTCGAATCGCGCACGCCGAACTTCGACATCATGCGAAACAAAGCGAGCGAGATCACCGCGACGGGGATCGAGGCGCTCACGGTGATGCCGACTTTCAAAACCAGGTACAGCGAAGACGCGCCGAAGATCGTGCCAAGGATGACGCCTGTGATCACCGCGCGCGCTGTAAATTCGCGCATGACGACCGAGGGTAGAATAAACGGTTCGTGAGACTTCGGGCCGAATTGAGATGCCATAGGGTAATTGGGTTGCGCCGACGATGGCGGAGTCTGCTTCACCCGCGAGCCGTTATTTGCGAGTATGCACTGGCCACTCGTGTCGGACGCCAACTAGATTTCAGTCACCTCTTTTATGAAATATTCTACGCACATCGAGAACCCTCATGTTGTTCTAGTCGGCAGTGGCATCATGTCCGCCAACCTCGCAGCTTTGCTCAAGCGCCTCGATCCCAAGCTCACGATTCAGGTCTACGAAGTCACCGAGGATCTCGCTCAGGAAAGCTCCAACGGCTGGAACAACGCCGGCACGGGCCACGCCGGCATCTGCGAACTCAGCTACACGCCCAACCGCGAACCGGACGGCTCGGTCAACGTCAGTAACGCGATCAAGATTTTTGAGCAGTTCGAATACTCCAAACAGTTTTGGAGCTATGCCATCGCCCAAAGGATGATCGATCAGCCCAAGGAGTTCATTAACCCGGTCCAACACCTCAGTTTCGTCCACGGGCAGGATCAGGTGGATTACCTAAAGGCCCGGCACGCCGGCCTCTCTGCGCACCATTTTTTTCGCGCAATGCAATACACAACCGATCGCGCGACTATCGGGCGCTGGGCTCCGTTGCTCACCGAGCAACGCGCTGAGGGACCTATTGCAGCGACCAAGATGGACTCGGGCACCGACGTAAATTTCGGCAATATCGCCGGCAAGCTCTTCGCTTGGCTCTCGCGCCAATCCGGCTGCGGCATCGCGAGCCACCACCGCGTCACCGATCTCAAGAAAATAGCCGTCGGCTGGGACGTAAGCATCCGTGACCTTGGCACCGGCGCCATACGTCACAATCGCGCCAAGTTTGTCTTCGTCGGCGCTGGTGGCGGCAGCCTGCATCTCCTCCAAAAATCCGGCATCCCCGAAGCGCGCGGCCTCGGAGGTTTCCCCATAGGCGGTCAATGGCTCGTCTGCGAAAACCCCGCGATCGTCGAACGCCACCAGGCCAAGGTCTACGGCCAAGCACTCGACGCCGCGCCGACGATGGCAGTACCGCATCTCGATTCCCGTATCCTCGACGGCAAAAAAACACTCCTCTTCGGCCCCTTCGCCGCTTGGACGACCAAGTTCCTGCATCGCAAAGGCAGCATCTGGGACCTCCCTGGATCCGTCCGACTACATAATCTTACCACGCTGCTCAAAATCGGCGCGAGCAATCTTCCGCTCGTACGCTACCTCGTCCAACAAGGCACCCAAAGCATGGCCGACCGCATGGCGGTGCTGCATATTTTTTATCCCGCCGCCAAAGCCTCCGACTGGAAACTCATCGACGCCGGCATCCGCGTCCAAGCGATCAAAAAAACCGACGGCGAGGCCGGCATCGTACACTATGGCACCGAAGTCATCACCGATTCCGAGTGCACAATCTCCGCGCTCCTTGGCGCTTCGCCTGGAGCCTCCGTGTGCGTTCATATCGTGCTCGAGGTCATAAAAAAATGTTTCCCTGATTTAGTTAACTCTCCCGAGAGCCGCGCGCGCCTTAAGGAGATGATCCCGACCTTCGACGTGGATATTAAACTTCCAGAAAACGCCGCGTTCTTCCAAGCCCACAGCGACCAAGCTGAGAAAAATCTTCAGCTCATCTAAAAACTCACGCTCCTGCCCCATGCCCACGATCTATACCGCCGCCGTCGATTTCGGCGCCACCAGCGGCCGCGTCATCCTCGGCGCTTGGTCCAAAAATCGTCTCACGCTCAAAGAGGTACACCGCTTCCCCAATACCTTCCGTACTCTCGCCGGCCACGATTACTGGGATGTTGGCACGCTCTGGTACGAAGCGCAGACCGGTCTGCGCAAGGCCGTCACCGCCCTTCCTCGCGGCGCGAAAATTTCCTCCGTCGGTGTCGACGTCTGGGGCGTGGACTTTGCCCTCGTCAACGACGTGGGCCGCCTTGTCTTCCCGATTCACGCTTACCGAGATACTCGCACCCAACCCGGCCTCAAACGTCTCGCACACACCCGCGCCGCCTTGGAACGCATTTACGCAGCCACCGGTATTCCCAACGTCTTCTACAATTCCTCGCTCCAATTAGAGGAAACCGTAGCCTCCTGTCCCGCCATCACCGATCTGGCGACGCGCTGCCTTTTTTTGCCCGATTATTTTAATTTTCTTCTTTCGGGCCGCATGGAAAACGAGTTCACCATCGCGAGCACCACGCAACTCATCGACGTGCATTCCAACGATTGGTCGCGTGCCGCGTTGAAACACTTTCGCCTGCCGCCGCAGTGGTTCACCAAGCCGATTCTTTCCGGCACCCGCCTAGGCCAAGTTAAAAATTTCCCCGAGCTTGCGGGCACGCAAGTCATCGCCGTACCCGGCCACGACACCGCGGCTGCTTACGACGCAATGCCCGCCAACCCCGACGGTTCCGATCTTTTCCTTAGCTCGGGCACGTGGTCGCTCGTCGGTTTCGAGAGCGATCGCCCGGTCCTCGGCGCCGACGCCCACGCCGCGCGTATCTCCAACGAACGCATCGGCGACGGCCGCTACCGCCCGCTCACCAACGTCATCGGCCTTTGGCTGCTCGAAGGCACCTTGAAGGACTTCGCGTCGCGCCCCGCCGACGACCAAGCCTGGACCGCGCTCATCACCGCCGCCGAAAAACTCCCCGCGCCCACCACGCTTCTCGACGTCACCGATCCCGCTTTTACGAATCCGACTTCGATGAAAGCCGCCATCGACGCTCAACTCAAACGCCGCAAGTTACCCGCTCCGAAAACCCTCGCCGCTTACACGCGCCTCATCTGCGACTCCCTCGGCCGCGGCCACGCCGAGGCGATGCGGGCCTTCGAGAAAATGGCGGGCAAAAAATTCCGGCGCATTCTCATCGTCGGCGGCGGTTCTAAGAATCGCTTGCTCTGCCAAGCCACCGCCGATGCCGCCGGAATTCCGGTGGTATCCTTCGCCCTTGAAGGCACTGCCGTCGGCAACATCGCGAGCCAACTCATCGCGCTCAAAGCCGTCAAAAACCTGCCGACCTTCCGCCGCCTACTCGGCGCCAATCTGCAGCAGAAAATTTACGCACCACGCTGATCTCCCGCCGTTCCCGCCAAAAAAAGCGCGAGCTCTACGACTCGCGCTTTTTTTGCCCGCGGCCTAACGCCACTGCGGATCACCAGATCGTAACTCGCTCTGCAGGCGTACGGCGCATCGCTGCACCCTCGGGCACGCCGAAGGCGGCGGCAAATTCGTCGAGATTGGTGAGCGGACCATTCGCCCGGAATTCACCGGGTGAGTGCGTATCGGTCATCACGCGCACGCGAAGATTTTCCGGGCGGATGTTGTTTCGCCAGATCGTCGCCCAGCTGAGAAAGAACCGCTGCTCGGGCTTAAAGCCGTCAATGGGCGTGCGTGGCTGGTCGGCGAGCGCCCGTTGCAGCGCCGCGTAGGCCACCTTCACGCCGCCGAGGTCGGCAATGTTTTCGCCGAGCGTGAGCTCGCCGTTAACATTGAGGCCGGGTAACGCCGAGTAGCCGGCAAATTGTTTAACCACCATCGCTGCGCGTTCCTTAAACTTGGCGGCACTCTCCGGGGTCCACCAGTCGGTGAGATTGCCCTGCGCGTCGTATTGACGACCTTGGTCGTCAAAGCCGTGCGTGATCTCGTGGCCGATCACCGTGCCGATGCCGCCGTAGTTCACCGCATCGTCTGCTTTGGGGTCGAAGAAAGGCGGTTGCAAAATACCCGCCGGGAACGCGATGCCGTTCACCGAGGGACTAAAGTAGGCGTTCACCGTCGGCGGGGTCATGCCCCACTCGGTCTTGTCAACGGCTTTGCCGATCTTCTGCAGATTACGGCGGGCCTCAAACTCGGCGGTGCGGAACACGTTCAACACATACGGACCGCGGTCGATGACCACTGCGCTGTAGTCCTTCCATTTGTCGGGGTAACCCATTTTGACCGTGAAAGCGTCTAGCTTAGCGAGCGCGCGCGTTCGCGTAGTCTCGTCCATCCAATCGAGCGTTTCCAACCGCGCACGGAAAACAGCGCGCAGATCGGCGACGAGCTTTAGTACACGGGCCTTGGCCTCCGGCGGAAAATATTCGGCAACGTAGAGCTGGCCGAGTGCCTCGCCCAAGGACGAGTCGGTCTGGGCCACGATGCGTTTCCAGCGCGGTTTGAGTACTTTCACGCCGTTGAGCGTCGTGCTAAAGAACGCGAAGTTCTCATCCACAAACGATGCGCTAAGATGCGGCGCCGCCGCGCGCAGCAGGTGCCAGCGCAGGTAGTGCTGCCAATCGGCGACGGGGGTCGCGGTCAGCTCGATAGCAAAGGCTTTGTAAAAATCGGGATGCGCAAGATTGATCTCGGTAAACACCGGCGCGTCCACCTCTTTAAAGAAGGCCGCCCAGTCGAGTTCGCCGGTGGTCTTCGCCAAGTCGGCCACCGGCATCTTGTGGTAGCTCGCGTAGGGGTTGCGCAGAAGGACGCGCTTCAGCGAGGCGGTGGCGAGCTTAGTCTCGAGCGTCAGCACGGCGTTCGCCGCCGCTTCGGCCACCGCCGGGGAATCGCCGAGCAGGCCAAACATCTTGGTCACGTGGACAAGGTAGGCGCTACGGATAGTTTTCGATTTCTCGTCGTCGTGCAGATAGTAGTCGCGGTCCGGCAACGAGAGCCCGCCCTGCCGGAGCTGGGCGATCTCGAGGTTGCTGTTTTTTGCATCAGCTCCGCTGAAGAAACCGAAGCCGGCCCGGATTCCGGCCCGGTGCAGGCGCGCGATTTGGGCCATGACATCCGCCGGGGTCTTGATCGCGGCGATGTTGGTGAGGTGAGGCGTAAGCGGCCTCGCGCCAGCCGCCTCAATCGCGGCTTCGTCCATACCGGAGGCATAAAAATCACCGACCATTTTTTCGATCGCCGTCGGTGTCTGGGCCACCGCCACACGCTCGAGGATTGTGCGCAGGTTGAGTTGGTTGTTCTCTTGCAAAATCGAAAAACCGCCCCAGCGGCTCTCCTCAGCCGGCACCGGATTGTTCTTCAGCCAGCTACCATTCGCATAGCGGTAGAAGTCATCTTGCGGGCGAACTTCGGGATCGAAGTTCTTGGGATTAATTTCGGCGTAAACGAGAGAGCTCAACGCGAGGACAATGGCGGCCTGAGCCGCTCGGATAATAATTCGCATGTGGGCAAACTTTCTCCGGCCTGCGCACCGCGCAAGCCCGTTATCGTCAGCTTACGCGCAGAAAAAAGCCCCGGCCTGGGCCGGGGCTTGCGCAAAATTAAACTAACCGTGCTCAGCGCAGGAACGCTTCGTGCAAGCCGCCGTCAACGGTAACAATCTGGCCGGTGGTCTTGCTCAGGCGCTGCGACACTAAGAGAAAATACGCTTCCGCCTGGTCGGCGGGCGTGATCGGCGCTTTCGTGAGCGTTCGGTCGGCGTAAAACTGAGCCAATTTCGATACGAGGGAATCGGTCGCTTCGTCGTCCTTATAAGGAATGTTGTATTTAGCGAGCGAGCCAATGACACGATCACGCGGGAACATCGCGGAGCCTTGGACCACGGTGGCGGGAGCGACACCGTTCACGCGCACCAGCGGCGCGAGTTCCATGGCGAGTTCACGCACGAGATGGTTGGCTGCGGCTTTTGAGCAATCATAGGCCAGCGAACCCTTTTTTGCGACGACGGCGTTGGCCGAAGTCGTGAGGACAAGTTGGCCCTTGAGACCTTGTTCTTTCCAAGTCTTGAGCGCTTCATCACCGACAATGTAACTGCCCGTGACGTTGACGCCAAAGGTAAACGCCCACTTGTCGTCAGGGATATGGCCCGTGGTATCACTCGGCCAGAAGACGCCAGCGGTGACGCAGATCGAGTCGAAGCCTCCGTAGGCGAGCGCGACGTCGTCAAGCATGGCGCGCACGCTAGCGCGATCAACGATGTTGGCCGCCAGACCGAGCGCGGGACCGCAGGCAGAGAGTCCGGAGCCGGCGACGCCGATACCAAGGCCGTATTTGTCGGTAATCTCTTTGGCCGTGGCTTGCGCAGTCTCGATCTTCATGTCGACGCACACGATGTGAGCACCTTCTTTGACAATGCGGTGGGCGGTTTCTTTGCCGATACCAGAGCCGGCACCAACGACGATGACGACTTGGCGCGCGAGCTCTTTTTCGGCGGGCATACGCTTCAATTTAGCTTCTTCCAAGAGCCAATATTCAATGTCGAAGGCTTCCTGCTGCGGGAGCGCGATGTAGGTGTCGATCGCCTCGGCGCCGCGCATGACCTCAACGGCGCAATTATAAAATTCGGCCGTGACGCGGCTTTCAGATTTGTCTTTGCCCCACGCGATCAGACCAACACCTGGGATGAGAACAACCGTGGGATTCGGATCGCGCATTGCCGGCGAGTTGGCGTGTTTGCACTTGGTGTAGTAAGCCGCGTAGTCCTTGCGGTAAGCCTCGAGGCCGGCGGCGAGTTTTTGCTTCAGCGCGGCGATGTCTTCGGCCTGGGGATTCCAGTCCACGTAGAGTGGCTTAATCTTGGTACGCAGGAAATGGTCGGGGCAGCTTGTACCAAGTTCGGCGAGACGAGCGGCGTCTTTGGAATTCACGAAACGTAGAATTTTTTCGTCGTCCTGTACGGTGCCGATGAGGCGCTTGGCCTTGGAAACTTGACCGCGGAACCACGGGAGGATGGCGGCGAAGGTCGCGCGACGTTGCTCAGGCGTAAGCGTGGCGTATTTGGCGCCGCCAAAAGCCGAGGCGTCGCCGCCCTTGGCCTGGTATTTAGTCTCGATAAAGGCGGAGGCTTTCTCGATGCAATCGAGTGTATAGGTATAGCAGGCCTTTTCTTCGTTATCCCAAGAGATGAAACCATGCTGGCCCATCATGATAGATTTCACCTTCGGATTTTTTTGGACGATGGCCTGCATCGCGAGACCGAGCTCAAAACCTGGACGCATCCATGGCACGTAGGCCATTTCTCCACCAAAAATTTCGTGCGTGAGTTTTTCACAATGCTTAGAAGCCGCGATCGAAATGATCGCGTTGGGGTGCATGTGATCGACGAATTTTGCGGGTAGAAAACTGTGTAGTGGCGTATCAATCGAGGAAGCGCGGGGATTAAGGTTAAACGTGGCGTGCGCCTGCATGCCGACCATATCATCCTCAGCAGGAGCCTTTAGACCCTTGTCAGGGCGGGCTGCGTAGAGCTGCTGCATATCGAGCAATTTTTGCTGGTATAGAGAGGAGAAATTTTCGCGCGTACTCGTACGGAGATCGCCGCCCGAGCCTTTGACCCAGAGTACTTCCGTGGACTGGCCGGTGAGCGGATCTTTCTCGGAAATTTTGGAAGAGGTATTACCGCCACCAGTGTTGGTGATACGTTGGTCGCTACCAAGAATGTTGGAGCGATAGACGAGGCGGCCGACAGGATCGAGGGCGGTAGCTTTGGCGTCGTCCCAGAGGAAGTTCACGAATTTATAGGATTTCATGGAGTTTAAAAAAAGGGGCTGAGTTTAACGTAGTCCGAGCATTTTTTCGCGGTAAAGCTCATCAGGCCGACCAGCGATGCGCGCCGCCACCGCAGCGGACAGAAAACGTGGCGAACCGAGCGCAACGGCACCGGCGTAAATTTCTGCCGCTTTTACGGCCATCAGTGTCGCCGCTAATACCGCCTCGGGCGTACCGCCAAGTGCGATCAGGCCATGATTTTCGAGAAGGATCACGCGCGGGGCACGAGCGAGACGTTTCACGTAAGCGAGGACGCTACGGCGGATCGCCTGCGCGAGCTTCAGACCGGGATCGACGTAAGGCACGAGCACGAATTCCGTCCCGCAGCACACGATCTCGTCAGGGCATAGTCGGCGCTTGGCGTAGCACTTCGCGTGCGGGGTGCACAGGATCGCATTCACTGCAATCGGATGAGTGTGGCCGACAAAATTCACCCCAGGCAACGTCAGGAGCCACGCGTGAAACATTGCTTCGACCGAAGGTTTTTTGCCCGCGGGATTCAAGCGAGCAGCCAATAAGCGTTCATCCACGGCGGTGTCAGGGAGCCCTTTTTCGTCTAGCAGCGAAACGAGCGGTTCAAACCGACATGCCGAAACGCCGGCTGGAGCGAGGGTAGCGAGATTCGAGCCGCTGGCTTTGACCAAAAACGTATCTGAATCGAGGCGGGTCGAGGTGTTGCCTTCACCGAGGATAGCGAGCTTGCGCTCCTCGCGACCGAGTTGATGCGAGAGTTCGAGCAACCGAGCAAGTGAATCGGGGGCGGGAACAGTTGAAGGTTTCACAGCCATGAAGAATCGACAGCAAAATGAGAGAAAGTGCGAGATTCCACCAAAATCTCTCAATCCAACCCTTTTCCGGTCTGGTGCCTCACAGCTCGACGTTGTCGATTAAGCGCACTTCGTCGATCCAAGCTGAGATGGCTAACAAACTACGGCCTGGGACGACTTCACGCAACGTCTCCATCGTTTGAGTATCAACGATAGCGACGTAAATCACCCTCACGCGACGGTGTTGTCCCATAATATGTGTCGCCTCGGCGATCAAGCGATCGGGACTGCGTACGCCGCTATCAGCCATTTCTTTGGCACGCTTGAGTGCCTTGCTGAGCGCGAGCGCCTCCTGACGTTGGCTGGGGGTGAACTCGCGGTTACGCACACCCGCCGCAAGGCCATCCGCTTCGCGCACCGTCGGCACCACCACAATCTCCAAGGGGAAATTCAACTCTTCGGCCATGCGGCGCACCACGGCGGCCCGTTGCGCTGTTTTTTGTCCAAAGAAAACTGCATGCGGCTGCAAGATGTTAAACAATTTCGCCATGACCGTGGTTATCGCCCGAAAATGCCCCGGTCGGGAAGCACCGCACAACGGCTTACTCATCGCTTCCTCGCTCACGAACGTCGCATAGCCGCGCGGCAATAAGACCTCATACTTAGGCGAAAAAACTACATCGGCCCCGCAGGTTTCACAAAGCGCGAAATCTTCGACCGGCGTGCGCGGATAGTTCTCGATACGCTCATTTGGACCGAACTGCAGCGGATTCAAAAAAATGGAAACTATAACCACATCCGCACGTGCCTTCGCCGCATGGATCATCGCAGCCTGACCGGCATGAAGCGCGCCCATCGTGGGCACAAGCGCCAGCGTCTTGCCGGCCGCGCGCCATGCGGTAACCTCAGCAGCCATCTCCGTCACGGATTCAATTATCTTCATAGGGGGTACGCTGATTTGGACTAACGTCGGGCTTGAACAAACTCGGCTCGGCGCGTTTGTTCAAGTTTTTCGCCTCAAGCCTTTCATCCTTTTCAGCAAACTCATAATAACATCTTACCGAACCACACCATGATCCGCATCAACGAAAACTACACCAAACTAAAGGCCTCCTACCTTTTTGCCGACATCGCAAAGCGTGTCAGCGCCTACGTCGCCGCGCACCCTGATAAACCCGTCATCCGCCTCGGCATCGGCGATGTGACCGAACCCCTCCCCACCGTGTGCACCACCGCACTCCACGCTGCCACCGATGAGATGGCCGTTCGTGCCACCTTCAAAGGCTACGGCCCCGAGCAAGGCTACGCCTTTTTGCGCGAAGCCGTAGCTCAAAATGACTACACGGCCCGCGGCTGCGCCATCGAAGCAGACGAAATTTTCATCTCCGACGGTTCTAAATGCGATTGCGGCAACATTCAGGAAATCTTCGCCACCGAAGGCCTCAAACTCGCCATCCCCGATCCCGTTTACCCCGTCTACATCGACACCAACGTCATGGCCGGCCGCACCGGGCCCAACCTCGACGGCCGCTACGCCGGCATCACCTACCTCGATTGCACGCCGGCCAACGGCTACGTACCCGCCATCCCAAGCAACGCGACCGACCTCATCTATCTCTGTTTCCCTAACAACCCCACCGGCGCCGTCGCCACGCGCGCGCAACTCACCGCTTGGGTCGCCTATGCAAAGGCCAACAACGCCATCATCCTATTCGACTCCGCCTACGAAGCTTACATCCGCGACCCGCAGATCCCCCACTCGATCTACGAAATCCCAGGCGCGCGCGACGTCGCAATTGAGTTTCGTAGCTTCTCTAAAACCGCCGGCTTCACCGGCACCCGCTGTGCCTACACCGTCGTTCCTAAGACCCTCGTTGCCTACGACCTCGCCGGTAAAACTCACTCCGTCCACGCACTCTGGAATCGACGCCATACCACAAAATTCAACGGCGTCGCCTACCCGATCCAGAAAGCAGCCGCCGCAATCTATACGCCCGAGGGCAAAGCCCAGGTAAAAGCCATGACCGACTTTTACCTCGCCAATGCCGCGCTCATCCGCACCGCCGTCAACCAACTCGGTCTTAGCTGCGTCGGAGGCGACAACGCCCCCTACATCTGGGTCAACACCGGCCGCGATTCCTGGGAGTTCTTTGATCTGTTACTAAACAACGCCCAAGTCGTCTGCACACCGGGCGCCGGCTTCGGCAAATGCGGCGAAGGTCATGTGCGTATCAGCGCCTTCAACTCCCGCGCCAACGTTGAGACCGCGCTACAACGCATCGCCACGGCACTGAAAAAATAAGCGTGCGGAAACATCCGCCAAAAATAATAAGCGGCGGTCTAACACGAGATCGCCGCTGTGCATCGGGCCGACCAAGGCCCGGTTTTTTTTGCCCAAGCCAAGCGTTACAACTTCGCCGGTAAAACCCCGACCACATCTTCGCTGAGCGCCGTCACCGCCGCGCTCAAACGCGAAGCCAACTGGGAAAAATCTTTGCCATCCCACGCTGTCTCGGGCGCGACAAAACGCCGACGCGCCACCACTTCACCGAGCGCACCGATCCGCGTCACCTCGATCATTGCAACGAGCCGCACCACGCCAGAGCCACCGCCGGCAGACAACACGCCTTCGGCACGGATTAAGCGCACGCTGACATCAAAATCACGAGGCTCTTCAAAAGGAAAAGGTTGCACAAAAACCCGCCCCACCGTCGGTGAGCTCAACAATTGCGCGCGCAAAGTATGCAAAATTTCTTGCTCGAGTGGTTCCGCCCAGCGCGCCTCCGGAGGAAACGACAGCTCGTTTTCTCCCGTGCGCACAACCAGCGAACCTTTCTTTAAATAGGGCGCGAGCTCCACGTTTCTCAGACCGATGCGCAATCCGACGTTGATGGATTGCGCACCTGCGGCGCCCGCTGGAGGCGCCGACAGCACGTAATAACGTGTAGCATCCGCCGTCGGCGCGGGGATGAAGTTACACCCCGTTGCAAGAAGCGCATAGACGCCTAAAGTCAGAACCGCCCGCCACCCTAAATCCTGCGTGAAAAATTTTTGAGTGCTCATACGCGCGATGAAGAAAGTTAAAAGAGGGGAGAATCGCTCAACGCGGTGCCTTCTTACCGGTGAGCAGAGCATTGGGATTACGTTCGAGGAAATCAGCAAGGCGTTGCACCGCATCGGCGGCTTCGGAAAGTTTTCCGAAGGCCTCGCCGGCGCCTTCACCCAAACCTTGTTGCGCGTTAATGAAACTGCGCAGCGTGAGCGCGGTGGCATTGAAATTCTGTAGCGTCTCCTGCGCCTTACCGAGGGTAGCGTGGACATCCGCGCCAGCCGTCGAAACCTGGCCGTCGAGCTTCGCTAAGGTCGTGCGAAGATCGACCAGCGTAGCATTGAAATTGACGAAAGCTTCCTTGAGCTCAGGTGAACTCGCGAGCGTTTCGACCGCCGCGCCGGTGCGTTGCCACTGCGTGCTTACGCTTTTCAGATCTAGGCCGTCAACTTGACGGCGGGTGGTTGCGAGCAAGGTTTTCAGCTCCACAGAGAGTCCGTCGAAGTCTATCTTGCGCACCTTGGAAAGAATCTCGCTCACACTGGCCTGAAACTCAGAGATCGCCGAAGGCACCGCCGGCACGACGACGTACTTCAACTCTGTCGTCCGGGCATCAGCCGGGAACTCCTTGGGGTTCAAAAAATCCAGCTCGACAAACAACATGCCCGTCGCGAGTCCCAACACGCCGAGCTGGGCGCGCAGGCCGTGGTCAATCAACGTCTGTAATTCGCCGCGCTCCGCGACGTTGATCAACGCGCCCTGACTGTCGGTGAGGGTGTTGCGACTGAATTCGCACGTTACGACGACGACCGAGTGGTTTTTGCGTTCGTCGTAGCGCACTGTGAGATCGGCCACACGGCCAACGCGCACACCACGCAACTTCACCGGAGAACCGAGATCGAGCCCGTGAATCGACTCGTCGAAATACACCACAAATCGCTGCGGCTTAGAGAAAAAATTCACGCCGCCAAACGCAAGCAACACGACGATACCGAGCGCAAACGCTCCCAGCGCAAAGGCTCCGACAATGGCAGGACTGACCTTGGTTTTCACGTAATTTAAAGAAGAATCAAAATTCGGTTAAAAGGACAGCCGGAAGCGACAATGCCAAAAAATAACAATCGTCGATAGCGCCAAGGCTGCGGCCGGCGGGCTTCATAAAATCGGGACCTTGCCCGTGCCGCGCGTTAGAAATTCCTTCACGCGGGGATCCTCGCTCGTCGTCGCGAGCGTCCGCGGCGCGCCTTCGGCGATGATACCCTGAGCCTGCTTTTCGAGCATGATGACCCGATCGGCGATATCATAAATCGAAGCCAATTCGTGCGACACCACCACAATCGTGGTGCCAAAAATCGCCCGGATTTCCACAATCAATTCGTCGAGCTTACGCGAAGTTACCGGGTCAAGCCCCGCCGAGGGTTCGTCGAAAAACAAAATCTCCGGATCGAGTGCCAACGCCCGCGCCAAACCCGCGCGCTTCTTCATACCGCCCGAAATCTCCGCGGGATAATAATCTTCGTATCCACCCAACCCTACTTGCCCGAGTTTAAGCGCGGATAATTCCTCGATCTCACGGCTCGTAAGCGACGTATATTCTTCAAGCGGCAACGCCACGTTCTGACGCAACGTCAGCGAACTCCAAAGTGCACCGCCTTGAAAGAGCATACCGAAATGCCGCAATTGAGCACGGCGCGTTCCTGCATCTGCTTCCGAAAACGGCGCCCCGAGAAACCGCACGCTCCCGGCGGTCGGAGGATTCAAACCCACAAGATGCCGCAGCAACGTGCTCTTGCCGCAACCTGAACCACCCACGATAAAAAAAATCTCTCCGCGGGCGACGTTGAACGTCACATCCCGCAAAATCGTCTGCTCGCCGTAACCACAGACTAAACCGCTCACCTCGATCGCCGGATCGCCGGTCTGAGCATGATTCCGTTTCAGATCGCTCATAGCCCAAGAATGTTAAATGCGACGGCGAAAAACGCGTCGGAAACGATGATCAACAAAATTGCTGTCACCACTGCTGAAGTTGCCGCCCGCCCCACTCCAGCCGCGCTGCGGTCCGCCTGCAAACCGCGCAAACAACCCGCTAAGCCGATCAATAGGCCAAACGTCAGCGCCTTGAACAAGCCTGTGTTCACGTCCGAAAGATCAATGATACTCTGAGTCTCAATCCAGTACGCCGCCGGCGGAATTTGGAGCACCCCGAGCGCTACCATCATGCCGCCCAAGATACCTACGCAATTAGCGTAAAGTGTCAGTAGTGGCATCATCAATCCAAGGGCTACGATACGGGGCAGCACCAAAAAATCTACCGGCGAAATTCCTAACGCAGCGAGAGCATCAATTTCTTCGTTAGCCTTCATGTTGCCAAGCGTCGCAGCAAACGCCGCGCCTGTGCGCCCCGCCAACACAATCGCCGCCATCATCGGCCCCATCTCGCGCACGACCGACAGGCCCACTAGATCCGCTACATAAATATCAGCACCAAATTGCCGTAGCTGCACGGCTGCCTGATAGGCCATGATCAAACCAACTAGAAAACTGATCAGGCTTACGATGGGCAACGCCATCGCGCCGCATTGCTGCATCTCGTCGACGCAGTCCCGCCAACGAAACTTATGCGGCAACCGCACTAGACGCCACGCGCTAATCACGCACTCGCCGACAAACGCGATGATTTCCCGAACTTTTTTCCATGCGTCCTGCGTCGCCAGTCCGACGCTTGTTAAAAAATTCTCCGAGCGATCAAACGGCACACTAGTCTCATGCGAAGCGACTAACTGCCCGAGTAAGGTTCGCACCTTCGCCGGCACCGCCTCGAGATCGCAATGCGCCCCATGCGCCCGACACCAATGTTGTACTTCAAATAGAAATAACAGCAGGGAAGAATCCCAGCGCTCCACCGCTTCCATCACGACTTTGACGCGAGCTGATTTGTCTAAGCCCACGCAATCCGACCAGCGCACTGGCGCGGCCGTGATGCGCCAAACACCTGCCAAAAGCACCGTACAACCTCCCGCCTCCGATTGTACAGTCACACGGGCCTGCGGTTGATGGACGTTATCGGACATGGACTCGGTTGTAGCGGTCTCCGCCTAAAACCAAACCCTAAAAATTTTCGTGCCTCCGCCCCACTCCCGACGCCACATTTGTCCTTCATGCAGTTTCGCACCCTTCTTTTCGACCTCGACGGCACGCTTATCGACCACTTCGCCGCCATCCATCGCTGCTACGCACACACTCTGCCACAACTCGGCCTACCCGAGCCCTCGCTTACCCAGGTACGCGACGCCGTCGGTGGCGGCCTCGAAAATGCTCTACTCAAGTTCATTCGCCCAGACCAAATTCCGGTCGCCGTAAAAATCTACCGCACCTACTGGGACCGCACGATGCTCGACGACGTCGTCGCCCTCCCCGGCGCCCTTGCACTCCTGCAAAATCTGCACACGCGCGGCCAAACCGTAGCAATTTTTACTAACAAACACGCCCCATCCTCTCGTCTCATTGCCGAGCACCTCGGTTTCACGCCGTTCCTCGCCGGCAACTTCGGCGCTCAAGACACCCCGTGGCTCAAGCCCGACCTGGCCTTCACGACTCACGTCCTCACCACGCTAGACGCCAAAGCCGCTACGACGCTGCTCATCGGCGATTCACCATTCGACGTCCAAGCTGCGCTCAATGCCGGCTTCCCTTGTTGGGCCGTCACTACGGGTACACACCACGCCGCGGAACTTCATGCCGCCGGCGCCACGCGGGTTTTCGCAAACCTCGCCGAAATCCAATCAGCCCTTAGCGACTGAGCCCGCGCACCCGCACGACTTCCAGTTTCAAAGCCTGCAGCGACACCACGATGTCACGCAGAAACGCCGTCAACGCCGCGATCAAGCACGCGATACTCGCCAGAAAAATCACCACCATCTCAACGGCAAATTCGCGCTCCATCACTGCATCCACAAAAATGATCATCACGAGGACGCACGCGAGAAGCATGCTCAACCCAGCAAACATCACCGCCCGTTGCACCAGTCGCGCCCGCCGCCACAAAATATCCAGCTGAAGCTCCAAGTGCTCGCGTTCGCCACTTTCTTGCGAAGCCGCCTGCCGCACTTGCCCCGCCAAGATCCGGGTGCGGTCCACCACGCGCGCCATCCGGTTAGTCAACGTAATCATCAAGCCGCCCACGCCGCTCAACAAAATCACCGGCGTGATCGCCAACTGAATCACCGGCAAAAACGAACTGGGTACGATCGTATTCATCCAGCTAACCTGAGCCACTAGCTCGCCTCCCGCAATCCTCGGTTTGCCACGCCTCGATTTCCTGCTTCACCTTCCCTCGCCCGTGCCACCGCCCGCCGCCCATTCTACGCTCACCGGCGTCCTCGAACGCATCATTTTCCATAACGAGGAAAATCATTATACCATCGCGGAATTTCGTCCAGATACCCGCCCCGCTGCCATAAAAACTTCTTCCTCCTCAGAGGAGAAAATCGAAAAAGTCACTATCGTCGGCGCCCTTCCAAGCGTCGAATGCGGCGAGACGCTCCATCTCACAGGCGAGTGGACCCAACACTCACAACACGGCGCCCAATTCAAAATAGCCTCCTTCAAAAGCGAACTCCCTGCCAGCGTCTACGGCATCCGCAAATACCTCGGCAGCGGTCTCGTGCCCGGCATCGGCAAAGCCTACGCCAATAAAATTGTCGACGCACTCGGCACCGACACATTCCGCGTCCTATCTGAAGAATCCGGCAAGCTCCGCGATGTCCCCGGCATCGGTCCGAAACGCGCTACCGCCATCAAAGCCGCCTGGGACGCCAAACGCACCGAGCGTGAACTCTACATTTTCCTCCAGACCTACGGCGTCACGCCCAGCCAATGCGTGAAACTGGTCGAGCGCTACGGAGCCCAAGCGAAACCCATTCTACT
Source organism: Opitutia bacterium (assembly GCA_947458705.1). Classification (GTDB taxonomy): domain Bacteria; phylum Verrucomicrobiota; class Verrucomicrobiia; order Opitutales; family Opitutaceae; genus Tous-C4FEB. The sequence goes on from CANHAH010000015.1 coordinate 18,581, forward strand.
CGAGCAACCCTACCGCGTCGCTCGCGAGATCGACGGCATCGGTTTCAAAACCGCCGACCGCATCGCCATCAACCTAGGTTTCGCCAACGATGCCCCGCCCCGCCTCGACGCCGGCCTCATTTACGCACTCGAGACACTCCAAGATGAGGGCCACACCGCCTACCGCGAAGCTGATCTTCAAGACTATGCTGCCACGATGCTGGAGACAAGTGGCGACCATATCACCGCCCGTATCGACGCCCTAGTTCAAGCCAAAGCCCTCTCGCGTCATCAACCCGCCGGCGTGGAAAACCCACTCCCCGGTTCCGCGCTGATCCAGCTCCCACACCACGACCGCGCCGAACAAAAAATTGCCGAGGTAGTTGCCCGCCTTGCCCGCACCGGAAGCAGCCTGCCTGCGATCAAAGCCGACGCTGCAGTCACTTGGGCGGAAGCCAAAGCCGGCTTCACTTTCCACGAGCTCCAACGTACCGCCGTCAAAAACGCCCTCACTAAAAAATTTACGATCCTGACCGGTGGCCCAGGAACGGGGAAAACCAGTATTTTGCGCGCCCTCGTCGAAATTCTGAAAGCCAAAAAGGTCCGCGTCCACCTCGCCGCTCCCACCGGCCGCGCCGCGCAGCGTCTGGCCCAGACCACCGGCGGCTTCGCGACTACGATCCACCGTCTCCTCAAATACGACCCCGCCGGCGGTGGCTTCGTCGCCAACGAATCCGCGCCCCTCGCCACTGATTTTCTCATCGTAGACGAGGCCTCGATGCTCGATAACCGACTCGCCTCCGCGCTCCTCCAGGCCGTTCCATCGCGCGCGCATCTGCTTCTTGTGGGCGACACCGATCAACTCCCGAGCGTCGGCGCCGGCAACGTCCTTAAAGACCTCATCGCCGTCGCCACGGCCGAGTCCTCACCGCACGCTCCGGCCGTCACGAGGCTTGCCGTCATCTATCGCCAACAAGGCCAAAGCCAAATCGTCACCACTGCCCACGCAATTAACGCCGGCGACCCCTCTCTGCCGCCAGCCGTCAACGAAGTATCCGCCACCCAAGTCTGGGCCGACCTCACTTTTATCGTCGCGACAGACGCCGAGGATTGCGTCCGCAAAACCCTAGAACTCGTCACCGCGTTCATTCCGGAAAAATTAAAATGGCCGCACCCGATTCGCGATGTGCAAGTCCTCGCCCCCATGCACAAAGGCGTTGCCGGCGTCGGCAATTTCAACGTCCAACTCCAAGCCGCGCTCAACCCCAGCCCGCGCGGAGCCAAAGCCCTGCGCACCCCGAGCGGCGAATTCCGCGCGGGTGACAAACTCATCCAACTGCGCAACAATTACGACAAAAACCTCTTCAACGGTGACATCGGCGTCATCACCGCGATCGACGCCGAGGGCGGTACTTTCACCGCGGATTTTGATGGCGACGTCCACACGTTTGAGCGCGGCGAGTTCAACGATCTCGCCCTCGCCTACACTGTAAGCATCCATAAATCTCAAGGCAGCGAATACCCCGTCGTGATCGTGCCGCTACTGAAGGCGCATTTCATGATGCTGCAGCGCAACTTGATTTACACGGCGATCACGCGCGGCCGGAAAAAAGTCTTCATCATAGGCGAACCCGCCGCCTACGCCATGGCCGTGCGTAACGCCGAATCCAAAACGCGCACGACCCACCTCCGCGAAAAAATCGCTGCGACCGCGCCGTTGGCTGAGCGTAAAACGGACTAAACGCTGTTGGGTTTAAAATTGCAGACTCGTCGTGACGGCGAGTTTACGCGGCGAGTATTGGTAAGCGAAGTAGCGAATCGTGCCATTAGTGCTGCGGGGTAACGCGATCACCTTTTGCTCGTCGAATACGTTAGAGACGTTGATCTGCACCGAGGCGCGCACGCGACGCGTGAGTTTGAAACCGTAAAGCGCGAAGACGTTATGCGTGAGTTCTTCGGGATAATAAAAAATCTTCCGCTTAGCGCCGGCCGCCGCATCGGTGTAATTATAGCCGCGCACGCCGAGGCGGTAGACGGAAGAGACGCCGAAAACCAGATCGCGCAACCGGCCTTCGCGGACCTGGAAACGGTTAATCAAACTGAAAGCGTCCTCGGCGTAGCCAGTGGTGCTTTCGCCGGCTTCGCGCACGACGATCACAGGCGCGGGCGGCACGAAGCCAAGTTGATGCTGCGTGATCGCCAAGCCCGTTCGCGTGGTGCCAACGCCGGGGGTCAACATGCCGAGCGCTTGCGCGTTGGTGATCTGGCCAGAATCAGGATCGAGCGTGGCGAAATACGGACTCGTGCGGTCTTTCAACATAGCAAGCGAGAGTGCTACGGGGGTCGAACCGGCGTTCCCGGGCACACTCGGTACGGTCAGGGCTGTGAGGGAGCCGTTGGTGCCTTTTACAGCGACGACTTGAGCGCCATTCACGGTCGTGGTGTTGAACTCGTCGTTGTAGAACACGGGGAGTTTGACGCTGTCGCGCTCGGAACCGTCGGCCTGAGTATAACTGAAGGTCGCTTGCCACCAGGTCATCGGCCGCATCGATAGGGAGGCAGTGAGGCCGTCAGATTTTTTGCTGTAGGTGTAGCCTTGGCCGCCGTGGCGGCCATTAAGGCCGTCAGGGTCAACGTCGTCGCGCACCGCGCCGAGGACGCCAGCAAAATTTTTCGCTTCGCTTACGTAGTAGGCTAGGTTGCCGGAGAGTCGGTTATTCCAAAGGGAAAACTTGAGACCGGCTTCTCGACTAACGCCTTTGCCGATGGGGAGAATTTGGTTGTAGATGTCGGTGTCCGTACCGAAGGCGATTTTCGCGTTGGTCGCGTAGTTGGCGTAACCGCGGACGTCTTTGAGCGGGGTGTCGAAGACGAGGCCGAGGGTGGTGCTGTCGTAGCTGATCGGGCCTTTGGAAACGGCGGTGGTAACCCGGATTGTGTCGGCGGTTTCAAAGCGGAAGCCGGCCATGGTATCGATGCGGCCCTTCCACCAGGAACTGAAAACGCTGAAGCCGGTGCTTTCTTCGTTGGTGTCATCTTTGATGTAGTTGGAAGTGATCTGGCCGGTCGCGGGATTGATCGCACCAGAGATTCCGAGGGGATTGCCCGCGGTGGCATTAACGGCGCCGGGATAAACCTGCGGCTGGAGTCGATAGCGTTTGCCATTGGGGTGAACGAGCTCGGTGGCAGGCCAAGGAATACCGCCGATGAGCGTCTGTGGAAATGCGGGCATCCAGATGGCCGGCATCACATTGCGGCCGGATTCAGTGTTAGTGATGGCGGCGAGATTTTGGATCACATTGCCGCTGGCATCGACTTCGTAGAAGCGCATGGAATTTTGCCACGTCCATGATTCTTGCTGAGAATAAAATGCGTTGATGCGATGGTCGCCCCAGCGCCCGAGATCGCGATGCGCCACCGCAGTGAACTTGTAGCCACGTGCGCCTTGGGCAGAGGGGCCGACATTGAGCGAGGTATTCATCGCCCAGACTTTTTTCAAAACGCCGCTGTCATCTCGGTAGAGGTTACCCGCCGCATCGGGGTGGAAAACTGAGGTGCTCGAAGGCGCGGTGGTGTTGTTGGAGCGGTCATCGTGGCCGTAGCGGAACTGAAAGGCGAGGTCGGGCGAAGGCGTAAGCTCGACGGTGAGGCTCTTCGAGCGATTTAAATAATGATGCCGGGTGAACGCGCCGGTAAGCGAATCTTGGTTAGTGTAATTAATGAAATCATTGATCAACGCCGAGCCGCCGTTGCCGGTAATGTAGCGGGAAAGCTGGTTGTCCATCAGCTCGCCGGTAGTCAGGCGAAACGTCGTGGGCACGCGCACGGTGGCGTTAGATGGGCGCACGTGGTCGCGGCGGTATTGGCGATAGTCACCATATATTCCGAGCCATTTATAGGGCTGAAAGGTTCCCGCGATTTGCACGCCTTCCTGTTTCAAACCGATGATCGGGCGAGAATACTGTTCGCGGCCTTTGACGCCGTTGAAGCGGATGCCGAGGGCTTTCGTGCCGAGGTTGAGATCCGACGTGTAGCGGTCCGAGCCTTCAGAATCGAAACGTGTCGTGAGCTTAGCGGTTTCGCGGCCGAGCCGAGCACGCTTGGAATTGATATTGATCACGCCACCGGCGTCACCCGAGCCAAAGAGGAGCGAGTTTGAGCCTTGCAAGGCCTCGGCGCTCTCGACGTCGAAGGAATCCATCAGTGAAGTATCGGATCGCAGAAACCCGTCGCGCCGCGGATTGCTGATCGTGAGGCCGCGACTGGTCATGCTTTTATAATCGACGGTGTCGCCTTCCTGCATACCGCGTTGATCTTCCGTGCCAGCGCTAAAAATTGGCGCGCCGAGTCCACCAAAAGTCGAGAGCATCGTAGCGACGTCGATGATATCGAGCTCATCCATCAACGTGCGGTTAAAAATACGCGCATCCAGCGGGGTCTTGCTAAGCGAGGTGTTCGTACCGGTGACGGAGTTTGTGTTGTTGGCCTCGTATGTGTCACTAGTGTCACCTGTCACCTGAAAGGGATTGAGCAGCACGGTCTCAGTTTTCTCGGTGGTATTTTTTTCTGGCGTGGCAACTTGAGCCAAACTGAGCGCGCCACAGGCTAAAATTGCCGTAGACCAGCCAATACGATGGAGATGCTTGGTGAAACGCAGGGTTTTCATAACAGAGAAAATTTTCAGTCAAAAAAGTTGTAGAATATTAAACCACTTAAAAACCAATCTGAAACCTGATTTGCAATACAACCAACCCAAGGTCAGTGGACACATGACCCAACCAGTCATGCTATTGTTACACAGATTTTAGGCCAAAAAACCGCGTCGCCTCGCCGCCCGAGACCTGCGTCATTTAAGCCAATGAAATTTTGTCGCTGGCACTTTATGCGCTGCGCTCGACCTATTTCCCTAATCGTGCGCTCTGATACCGCGCTCGATCTAAGTATTAAATTTTTAAACGTTCCCATGCTAAGCTCTCTGTTTTGCCGCAATCTTACGCTCGGTGTGGCCACTTTTTTTCTCGTGCTCTCCAGCCTCGCAGGCGCACCCGTGTTTTCCGAACTTTGGGGCGAGGCCGGAGAAAAATGGTCTGCCCAGAGCCGTGTACCCGATTTTTCCTACGCTGGTTACCATCGCGGCGAACAACCAATCCCAGAATTACCACGCGCAACTAACGTCCATGATTTCGGCGCCCGCGGCGACGGCGTAACCGACGACACCCGCGCCCTCCAAGCTGCGATCGATGCCACTACGGCGGGCGCCGTCTATCTTCCGCCGGGGCGTTACCTCGTCTCCGATTATCTCCGCCTCACTCGCAGCGGCGTCGTCCTGCGCGGTGCGGGGCGCGAGCAAAGTATCCTCTGGTTCCCGCGTGGGCTCGACGTCATCCACCCGCGCAAAGGCCGCACGAGCACCGGCGCTCCAGCTAGCGGTTATTCCTTCGATGGCGCGTTTGTCTCCATCCGCGGCGATTATCAGGCCAAATCGCTTGCCCAGGTCACCGCGGTTGCCCGCCGCGGCGAGCACAGCGTCGAGACGGACCGCGTCACAGGCCTGAGCGTAGGGCAACTTGTCCTCATCGTCGTACGTGAGACGCCCGACCAGAGTCTAAAAACCTATCTCTACAACAACGACCCAGGCGACATCGCCAAGGGCAAAGCCCTCGACACCAAAATGCTCGTGCGCATCAGCGCGATCAGCGACAAGCGTGTGACGTTTGACCGCCCGCTACGTTTCGAGACCCGCACGGCGTGGCGGCCAGAGTTACGCGCGTTTAATCCCACCGTAACCGAGGCCGGCATCGAGCACCTAGGATTCGCCTTTCCCGGCACGAAATACCGCGGCCACTTTAAGGAAGACGGCCACAACGCCATCGAGCTCCGCAATGTTTTCAACTGCTGGGTCCGCGACGTTGCCATCCACAATGGGGATCTCGGGGTCAACATCGTCGCCTGCCACAACACCCTTGATGGCGTTTTGCTGACCTCCGACACCACGCGCGGCACAGTCGAGGCCGGCGTCCCTGATTGCACGGGACACCACGCCATTCAGGTCAAAAATGCCGAAGATAATCTGGTCACCAACTTCGAAATCCGCGCCCCATACGTTCACGATCTCACAGTCGAACACGCTTCAGGCAACGTCTTCGCTCAGGGCCGCGGCCTCGACCTCAATTTCGATCACCATAAAGACACGCCGTACGAAAATCTTTTCACCGACATTGACTGCGGGCGCGGCACGCGCGTCTGGCGTTGCGGCGGCGGCGCCAGCCTAGGCCGCCAGAGCGCCGGCTGGGAAACGTTTTGGAATATCCGCGCCGCACGCCTAATCGAGCCTGCGCCGAAAACGTGGGGCCCGGTCACCATGAATTTTATCGGCTTGCGCACCAAGTTCCCCAGCAAACTCGATAGCTCCGGCCCATGGTTTGAAGCGATCTCGCCCAAAGACCTCTCGCCGGCCAACCTTCACGCCGCTCAATTCGCTCGGCGTCTCGCCCAACCCTAACTCCCGCCGCCGCCATGTGCCTTGAATGTCTTGAACGCTTCGGCGTACCGCTCGATCCCGCACACCACGCCGCGCTAAAGCGACGCCCCAACCGCCACGTCCGCCGGGTGAAAAAAATCACTCCGCCCGCGGCTACCGCAACCTCCGCTTCCACCGCCGCACCCAAGACCAAAGCCACTCAGCCCGCCCGGCCTATTTTTCAGCGCTAACGACTTGGCGAAACGCCAACTCGCGCTACGGTTTTTCTTCAAAAACATTCCTCCTTCTTTTTTAGCCCCTTATTTTATGATTAAACGTCTCCTCGCCTTCGCCCTCGCCGCCTTCGCTATCGGCTCCGCGCTCCGCGCCGCCGAATCCCCGATCCCCACTAAGATCGACGGCTTCACTTTCGTCCGCACCGTCGGCGGCATCTCCGAATACACGCTCGAGAGCAACGGGCTCACCGTCCTGCTCATGCCCGAACACTCCAGCCCCACCCTCACGTTCATGGTCACCTACCGCGTGGGCTCGAAAAACGAAGTCACCGGCACCACCGGCGCCACCCACCTGCTCGAACACCTCATGTTTAAGGGCACGGAAAAATTCCTCCGCTCCAAAGGCACCGGCGTAGACCAGCTCCTCGAAAAAACAGGCGCTCTTTACAATGCCACCACCTGGCTCGATCGCACCAACTACTACCAAAATCTTGGCAGCGAACACCTCCCGATGGTCGTTGAAATGGAAGCCGACCGCATGCGCAACTTGCTGCTGCTCGAAACCGACCGCGCCCCCGAGATGACGGTCGTGCGCAACGAATTCGAACGCGGCGAAAATTCCCCGTTTCAATCCCTCATCAAAGAAATCTTCCAAGCCGGCTTTGTCGCCCACCCCTACCACCACTCCACCATCGGCTGGCGCAGCGATATCGAAAAAGTTTCCATCGAGAAACTCCGCGAATTTTACGACACCTACTACTGGCCCAATAACGCCACCGTCTCCATCATCGGCGATTTCCAGACGCCCGCCGCCCTAGGCCTCATCAAACAATTTTACGGCGTCTATCCGAAATCCCCCAAGCCCATCCCGCAACTCTACACCGAGGAACCTGAACAGACCGGCGCCCGCCGCGTCACCGTCAAACGCAGCGGCCAACTCGGCGTCGTCGCCGTCGGTCACAAGATGCCCGCCGCCACCCACGCGGATTACCCGGCCATGGCCGTCCTCAGCGCCATCCTTACTGACGGCAAAAACAGCCGGCTCTACAAAGCCCTCACCGATAAAAATCTCACCACGGGCGTTCAAGCCTTCGCCGGCTTCAACCACGATACGACCATGCACATCATCTTCGCCCCACTTGCGCCCGGGGCAAAACACGATGAGGTCGAAAAAATCACCATCGAAGAAATCGAACGCTTGAAAAAAGATGGCGTCACCGAGACCGAAGTCGCAGCCGCTGTCGCCAAGACCCTAGCTGACGCTGCCTTCCAACGCGACGGCTCCTTCGCCATCGCCGGCAACCTCAACGAATGCATCGCCGCCGGTGATTGGGCCTTGTTCTACTCCCTCGAAGAGACCGCTAAGAAAGTCACTCTCGCTGACGTCCAACGCGTCGCCAATCGTTACCTAAACGTTGACCAGAGCACCACCGGTTGGTTCGTCCCCACTGCAGCCGGTGGCTCCCCTGGCGCCAAACCCACGGCTAAACCCGCCCCAAAGCCCGCCCTTAGCGACGGCCCCTACTACTACCGCACGCCCGGCCTAGACGATGCGGCCCTCCACGCTCCGCTCGCCCTCGCCGAAAACTCCGCCGCCAGCTCTGCGCCCGCAGTCAGCTCTAGCGCCAAAATCGCCCCCAACGCCGTCCGTACCAAAATCGCCGGCATGGATGTCATCGCCTACCCCACCGGCGTGAAACAGGTCGTCACGATGAAAGCTTCCTTGCCCGCAGGTGACGCCTTCGCGGCCGACGGCAACCCAGCCATTCCCACCCTAACCGGCATGCTCCTCGACCAAGGCACCACGAAGCAGGATAAATTCGCCATCGCCGAAAAACTCGAATCCGTCGGCGCCACCCTTTCCTTCAGCGTCGATACGCAGGTCGCCACCGTGAGCGCCAAGTGCCTTAAGAAAGACGTCCCGCTGGTCATCAGCCTCATCGCCGAGCAACTTCGCACCCCGGCCCTCTCGGCCGAGGAATTTGCCAAGGCCAAGAAACAATACGCCGGCAGCCTCAAGCGCTCACTCGAAAACACCGACTTCCGCGCCGCCGACGCCTTCACCCGTGCTGTCTATCCCATCGGTCACCCCAACCGCCAGACGCCCGCTGAAGAAATGCTCACCGCCATCGAATCCGCCACGCTCGAGGACGTCATCGCCTTCCACAAAAAATACTACGGCCCCGATCACCTCACCCTCGTCGTTGTCGGCGACCTCGACATTCCGCAGATCCAAAAAGAACTCGCCAGCGCCTTTGCCGGCTGGACGGGCGGCGCCGCTCTCATTCGTCCCGCCAAAGCCACACAGACCGATGCAGCCAAAGACCAAAATGTGTTCATGGCCGACAAGACCAGCGTGAGCGTGGTACTCGGCCAATCCAGCGGCCTTAAATACAACGACGCCGATTACCAAGCCCTCCGAGTCGGCACCGCCATCCTCGGTAGCGGCTTCACCGGCCGCCTTATGGCCAACGTCCGCGACAAAGAGGGTCTCACCTACGGCATCGGCTCGAGTCTCGCGCGCGACACATTCAGCGACGGCGACTGGAAGATCACCGCCACCTTTGCCCCCGCGCTCCTCGAAAAAGGCCTCGCCTCCACCCAGCGCCAATTGAAGATCTGGTATGAAGCCGGCACCACTGACACCGAAGTCGAACGCCGCAAGAGCAACCTCGTCGGCTCCTTCAAAGTAGGCCTCGCCACTACCGACGGTCTCGCTGGCGCTATGTTGAGCGCCGTGCACCGCGGCTACGATCTGAACTGGCTCGACGAATACCCCAGTAAGATCAACGCCCTCACCACCGCCGATGTAAACGGCGCGATCAAAAAATACCTCAAGCCGGAGAATATGATTTTAATCAAAGCCGGCACCGTGCCCGGAGCCCCCGCTAAGTAAGGTGGGTAAAAATCGGCGGGGAGCACCCCTCCCCGCCGTTCCGCACCCCAGCGTGGCGATGCAACGCTCAATGCAGGTTCTGCAAAACCTGCAAGATGTGCATCGCCTTGGCGAAGTCGCCGGCATCAATCGCATGAAACAAAGCCTTTTTGAGATCGTGGATCGTATCCACATCGCCGGCCCAATCGGCCGGATTCACGCTGAGATCTAGGTTCGTATGCCGCTCATATAGCGCGGCCGTTTGCCGTAGGGCCGGCACCGCGGGAGCGGGACTAATCATGGCGATATTCATTGTAACAGTCCTCCTGTTAAAAGTGATATCTAGGAGAGGGAGCTCGGAGACCTCTCTGAGGAAGCAGAGTCTCGCGCTAGTAGAAAATTAATAAGGCATTCAAAGTTGAAAAAAGAGGTGATTTATCCTGGTGAACCCAGGCTCGATGAAGGCAAACGCTCAATGAGTGAGCAGACCGGCGGCGCGTGGATGTTCATAGCGGAAAAACAAGAACCAGAAGGCATATAATCACCTGCCGGTTTTTATTGGTTTAACACCCCGCATCCTACACCCAAAATACTGCAAGGGTGACGCATCTTTTGGCGGAAACCCCTCATGCCTTGCCATACATGGCATTACTAAATGAGCCCACGCTAAGTGGCGAACACGCGTGCGACAGCGTCTAGGCTACCTGCTCACGCGAGCCGGACACACGCGGACGGCCGAGATGCTTCTTCCCGGTCTGGCACCCACCCTTTGGGTTGAACTGGACCCGCTGGCGGCGAACGATACTGAGTTTTCACCCGATCCCATCGACCGTGATCCGCGCTGGCGAGTAATCGTGCGACGCATGCCGGAGGCAGACACATGATCCCAAGAGCGAATCTTACCTCTTGGGGGCAGGTTGTGGCATTTAAATGTATTTTCTGCAGCGAAGATTTGTCGTCGGACTATTTCCTCTCTAATTATAGGCCATGAATTCTACCTTTTCTGCTTCAGCGCCGGCGCCGGTTGTACTCATCGGCGGTGTCACGGGCGGCATCGGCTCCGCCCTAGCCCGCCGGCTCGCCGCGGCCGGCGTCTCGGTCGCGGGCTATGCGCGCGACGCCGGTAAACTCGCCGCCCTCCAAGCCGAATTGCCCGGATTACTCACCCTCACCGCCGAGGCCACCCAGCCCGCCGAGGTCGAAGCCGCCGTCGCTGCCACGGTCGCACATTTCGGCCGGCTAGATGGTTACGTGCACGCCGTGGGTTCGATTTTAATTAAAGCCGCCCACCAGACGCGCCCGGAGGAATGGCTGCGGGTCCTAGATCTCAACCTCAACTCCGCCTTCTATGGTTTACGTGCCGCGCTAGGCCCGATGCAGACCCAAAACCACGGGAGCATCATCTTCGTGAGTTCCGTCGCCGCGCAAGCCGGCTTGCCCGCGCATGAAGCCATCGCCGCCGCCAAGGCCGGGATCGACGGTCTCGTGCGCTCCGCCGCCGCCAGCTACGCGCCACGCAATATCCGCATCAACGCCGTCGCGCCGGGCCTCGTCGATACACCGCTCGCCGCCCCACTGCTCGCCAGCGAAGCGGCGCGTGCGTTTTCCGAAAAGATGCACCCACTCGGGCGGATCGGCCGGCCCGAGCAAATCGCCAGCCTTATCGCTTGGATGCTCACGCCCGATGCGGACTGGGTCACGGGCCAGATCTACTCGATCGACGGCGGCCTCGCGCACCTGCGCCCCCGGCCCAAGGTCTGAGCGCAGCGCGCATTTTTCGGTGAGTTTGAACAACCTCCGCTGGACTCGGCGGGGCTCTTGGCTCAACGTCGGCGGTACCCCACAGCGTCAATCCCCATCGCACCACCATGTCCCCTAACGTGAATCCCGCTTCCAGCCAACCCCTCGCTAGCCTCGATGAGTGGGAAGATTTTCTGAAAGACAAATACCCCGAGCCCGCACCGGCCCCCGCGCGCAAAGCTCCGGCCGTCGGCACCGCGCCCGACAAGCAGAAGGAAGAATTCCGCGTCTACGAAGCCGAGGCGCGGCCCACGGTGCGCGAGTTTTATCGGCTCAATCACACGCACCAGACGCACGAATTTGCCGTCGCCAAGCGCCAAGAATATCTGGGCCTAAACCGCATGACCATGGGCATCTGGGAGGCCATGGAATACCTCAACCAGCTCGTGGACGATTCCGATCCGGACACCGATCTTTCGCAGCTCCAGCATCTGCTCCAAACCGCCGAAGCCATGCGTCGCGACGGCCAGCCGCGCTGGATGATCCTCACCGGCTTGATCCACGATCTTGGCAAGATCCTCTGCCTTTGGGGCGAACCGCAATGGGCGGTCGTGGGTGATACGTTTGCGACGGGGTGTGCGTTCTCCGACAAAAACGTTTTTCCGCTATTCTTTGCCGCCAACCCCGACAGCCAGATCGCGCGTTTCCAGACGCCCAACGGCATCTACGAACCCGGCTGTGGCTTGGATAAAGTCATTCTCTCCTGGGGCCACGACGAATACATCTATCACGTCGCGAAAGACTACCTGCCCGCCGAAGGCCTCGCGATGCTGCGCTACCATAGTTTTTATCCGTGGCACCGCGAAGGCGCGTATGACCAATTCTGCACGCCCGCCGATCGCGCGCTGATGCCGTGGGTTTTAAAATTCAACACCTACGATCTCTACACCAAGAGCCACGAAGCGCCCGACGTGAAGATGCTGAAACCTTATTACGAGGAACTCATCCGCGAGTTCTTCCCCGAGAAAGTGCGTTGGTGAGGCGCGCCCGCACGCCCGCGCGGGAGTTGGACTTGAGCCGCTCACTAATCACGCGCTAAAAACAACGATGCACCTAGGCCTCATCGTTGGCATCGGTCCGGCGGCGACTGATTTTTACTACCGACATCTCATCCACGCCTTCGCACAAGCGGGCGCGAAACTGGAGCTCACGATGGCGCACGCCGACACCCCGACCTTGTTGCGCCACCAAGCAAGCGGGAATGCCCGCGGCCAAGTTGAAATCTATCAACAGCTCGCCCATCGCCTAAGCGCGGCGGGAGTAGAGATTTTGGCCGTCACTTCGATCGCTGGGCATTTCTGCATCGAGGAATTCAAAGCTGTCTCGCCCTTGCCCGTCATCGATCTTGTGACGGAGGTGCGCCGAGAAATCTCCGCGCGTAAGTTTAAAAAACTAGGTCTGATCGGGACGCGGGTGGTGATGGAAACAGCCTTTTACGGAGCCATCAAAGAGGTTGAAATCATCGCGCCGCCGCCAAGCGAACTCACCGCCGTACATGATGCCTATGTCGCTATGGCGAGCGCGGGGGCCATCACCGAGGCGCAACGTCAGGTCTTTTTTTTCGCCGGGAAAAACCTAATGGAAACAGCGGGGGTCGACGCGGTGATGTTGGCTGGGACGGACCTCGCCCTCGCGTTTCACCAGCGGGAGTCGGGCTTTGCCACTTTGGATTGTGCCGCGATTCACGCCGACGCGATTTTTCGGACCGTTCGAACGGCTTGATCGCAGATCTCAACCTGACTGAATGAGAACGGCGAAGCTTGGCGGGAAGCGTCGCAGGGTTTTAGAGTGCTCAACATGCACCTCGATTTCGCCACGCTCAAACGTCCCGAAGCTTACGCGTGGATGACGACCACGATTCTGCCACGGCCTATCGCCTGGGTCGCGACGCTCTCCAGCGAGAGCAAAACGAACCTCGCGCCGTTTTCGTTTTTTCAGGCCATCACGGCGAATCCACCGACGTTGATGTTTGTGCCCGTCAACCAGCGCGACGGCTCGCCGAAAGACACATTGCGCAACATCGAGGCCACGCGGGAATTTGTAGTGAACGTGGTGCCCCACGCGCTCGCCGAATCGATGAACGCCTGTGCCGCGCTCTTGCCACACGGTGAGAGCGAATTTGAAGCATTTGGCATCGCGGCTGCGCCGAGCACGCACGTGCGCCCGCCGCGCGTGGCGGCCTCACCGGTTGCGTTCGAGTGCACGCTGCACAGCATCGTGCACATCGGCGAGGGCGCCGGTGCGGCCAATGTCGTTTTTGGGCGCATCCTTGGGATGCACGTGGACGACCAAGTGATCGGAATCGATGGTCTACCCGACGCGGCGAAACTAGATCTCGTGGGCCGCCTCGGGCGCGAGGATTATGCGCGCACGAGCGAGCGTTTCACGATCAAGCGGCCCGATCGTTGAGCAGGGCTAAATCTCAGCGTAGCCAGAGAACTGGCTGGCGCACGGGTAAGTTGCGGCGCACCTCTTCGATCGTGGGATCGGCGTCGAGTTTTTGCCAAAGCTCGACCCAATCGGCGCGGCCAGCAGCCAAAGCACCAAAGATCAAGGCGGGTTGGCGCACGGGCCAGTTGTCCCAATACATAACGTCGGGCTTGATCAGCTCCGGCGCAGTGCCCGGAGCGGCGGTGGCGGGGACGGGTTTGCGGGCGGTTTTGAGCCAGGCGTTTTTATCAGCGAGGAAGGGAGCGAGGAAGGAGACCCCGCGCACTAGGCTACGACCATCGGCGAGTTGGAAATTCATAAGATCATCGCCGGGCTTAGAGAGCACAACGGCAATGGCGGTCATAACGTCGAGGTTGAAGATTGAGTAGCCGTAGGGCTTGGTGCGGGCGAGCTCTTGCGGGAAACTGCCGTCGGCGGCCATCTGATTGGGGAGGTGGCTGGCGATGAGGCGCTGGCGACATTCGGCGAGGACGGCGGCGTCGCCTACCAGTCGCGCGAAACAGGCAGCCTGGAGTGTCCAGCACGTGCCGTGGTTGTTCTTGGCGTTACTCTCGTCGACTCCGTACGGGTGCGTGCGAATCCAAGTGAGGTACTCACGGAACCAACCCGTGATGGCAGCGTCGGCGGCGGGCGTGAGGGCTTTGGAGCCGCGCAGAGCTTCAACGCCGAGGGCGACTTCGGCGAGGTGCACGGTGTCAATGACGCCGATGCTGCGGCCCGTACTGCGGCCTTTAATCGCCTGCGAATAAAGCAGGTTGGGATTCATCTTAGTCACCGGATCGACAAACCACGCTTGCAGGTGGCGCACGGCGGCCGCGGCGTAAACTTCCTCATGGGAGACTGTGTAGGCGGCACTGAGAATGCCGAAGTCGCGAGCAAAACTCAGGAGCAACTGACGGTGAGCGACAAAATTATCGGGGTTGGTCAAACCGTCGCGCTGAATGTACGGCGCGTCGGGATTTTTGGGATCTGGCCACCAATAATCCCCTTCGGAGGAAAAATCATGAAGGCCCCCCGCGCTGCGGGGGTTGCGAGCGGTAACGAGGGTCTTAGGCTCGACGCGGACGGAAACTTCGGCGGCGGGCACCAGCCGCGGAAGCTCGACGGTGCCGAGGTCAAACTGGGGTAAGGCTAAAAGGGCAAATAAAGCGAACATGGTGATAGGGTAAAACGTGGCAGCGTGCGACAGACCGCGCTCGGGGCAAGCGCGAGCGGGTTACTATCGTTAAGCACAAGTGGATTTTAGAGCCGGTGGAGCACGGGACGACCGCTCTCCACAAGGTAAGAGGCTCGGGTGGTCACGGGCGCGCCGGCTCGAATCACGTAGGGTACGGTGCGGTAATCCGTGCGCCAGGCCTTAGGCGTAAGTTCGCAGCGTACGTAGCCGCGTTCGGCGTTGAAGAACTTTAGAAACGGATTTTCACTTAACAGGTGTTCGTAAGCTTTCGGCAAGGCAGCGCCGTCACCACCGGAGCTAATCGAGGTGCCGACAAACTCAGTGCCAACGGACATGGAATCGAGTTGGTCGAAATCAGCGATAAGTTCGTTGGCCCAGTTGGAATGGATGTCACCCGTGATCACGACTGGGTTTTTAATCCGCTTTTCTTGGAAATGCCGCAACACACGGCGGCGCTCAAATTCATAACCCGGCCACTGATCCATGCTGTATTTCACCTCAGGACCGCCAGCCCTATCCACACGAGCCATCATCACTTGTTGCGCAAGCACGTTCCAGTGAGCCGAGGAGCGTTCAAGGCCGCTAAAAAGCCAGTCGCGCTGGCGCTCACCTAAAAGGGTGCCTTGGGGATCAAGCAATACGGGCGTTGGGGCTTTGTTACCATCACCGAGCGGCTGGGGCGTTCGGTATTGCCGAGTGTCCAGGACATGAAATTGGGCAAGTCGGCCAAAACTGAGGCCTCGGTAAAGTAGCATATCTGGACCGGTCGGTAACGCCGAGCGCCGAAGCGGCATATGCTCAAAATAAGCCTGATAGGCGGCCGCCCGACGCCGGAGAAAATCGGCTCGTTTCGCTGGTTTCTCGGGGTGGTCGGCGGCGTAGTTATTAGCCACTTCGTGGTCGTCCCAGGTCATGATCCACGGCGCCATCGCGTGCGCAGCCTGCAAATGCGGATCCGTTTTATAAAGCGCATAGCGCAACCGATAATCATCGAGCGCCAAGCACTCGAGCCCGAGGTGGCGGCGCACGCGGTCAGCTACGCCAGGGCCCTCATAGATGTAGTCACCTAGATGGACTACGAGATCAACGTCCTCCTGCGCTAAATGTTGGTAGGCAGTGTAGTAGCCAGTCTCGTAGTGTTGACACGAAACAAACGCGAAGCGCAGTCGCTCCGGCAACGCGTCCCGGGGCGGCGCCGTGCGCGTGCGACCCTTGGGACTAACTTCAGCGCCGACCTTAAATTGATACCAATACCAGCGGTCCGGCCGCAGCCCCGCCACCTCGACATGCACGGCGTGCGACCAATCAGCCCGGGCGGTCGCCGTGCCCGACTGCACGACGCGCGACATCCCCTCATCGTCGGCAATTTGCCAAGAGACTTCCACCGACTCAGCCCCCATTCCTCCCCCCACTTCAAGCGGGCGGGGTGCTAGACGTGTCCAGAGCACCACCCCATCCGGCAACGGGTCGCCCGAGGCCACACCCAACGAAAAAGGGTAGCCAGCAAACGCGAACCTCGTCCCTACAGCACCCCGGGCTCGCGTGGAAAGTAAAGCCGCGGCGGCAAATGACGCACCGCCCGCCAAAAACGAACGACGACTAAGATGTTGAGCACCGGGCAAGGGGTAAAGCGGAGGGTTCATATTAGCGCAAAATAAGTGATCACCGATTACTAAAACCTGCTTGGTCCCCAGTTCGACTCCATTCCCCCATATTTTTGAAACAAATTAGTGACGGTTTTTCTGGTGGCCTTGGTTACCTCAGAGCGGATTTTCAGCAGGTGCGCTTTCCCGCTTGCCGCGCGTTTCAGCGCGCTCAACCCTCGCCGAAATCTACGCTCATGCCTAAACGCCCTGATCTGAAATCCATCCTCATCATTGGTGCCGGTCCGATCGTCATCGGTCAGGCTTGCGAGTTCGACTACTCTGGCACCCAGGCCTGCAAAGCCCTGCGCGAAGAAGGCTACCGCGTCATCCTCGTGAACTCCAATCCGGCCACGATCATGACCGATCCGGAGTTCGCCGATGTCACTTACATCGAGCCGCTCAATCTCGAGATGCTCGAGAAGATCATCGCCGCCGAACGCCCGTCCGCGCTCCTCCCCACCCTCGGTGGCCAGACCGCGCTCAATCTCTCCATGGAGCTCAACAAGGCCGGCATCCTCGCCAAATACGGCGTGGAAATGATCGGTGCCAAGC
>CANHAH010000016.1 GCA_947458705.1 Opitutia bacterium
CATCGGGCTCGTGCCCATCACGGGCATACCGCTTCCCTTCATCAGCTACGGTGGCTCCTTTGTGCTCAGTTGCTGCTTGCTGCAAGGACTGGTCCAGAGCGTCTATCGCTTCCGAAAGGATTTTGCATGAACTCCATGCAGCTTCCTCTCCGCGTTAACGACCGCTCTGCCGGAATTTCCTGCGCCGCGACCTCCACACATCGGTGCCCCGGGCTTAACCCGCATAGCACCCACCATGAGCGATCAATCGCAATTCCCCAAACCCGATGCACCGTCCACGGACATCTCGCAAAAGTATGACGCCGAATTGGCCAATCCTCCTCCGGTCGAAGACGTCACCGGCGTCAACGCCAGTGAGCTAAAGGCTGGCGCAGCCGAACGCGCCAAGGACCGCCCCCTCCTACAGAAAATCCTCGCGGTTTTCCAAAAGGAAAAAAGCACCTACCGCGAACTCATCATCAATTCTGAGCCGCTCGAAAAGCGTGTAGCTCTCCTCATCGACGGTCGCCTCGAGAAATTTGAAATCGAGCGCGAGTCCGACGACCGAATGGTCGGTGGTATCTACAAGGGTCGCATTAAGAATCTCGATCCCGGCCTTAAAGCCGCCTTCGTCGACATCGGCTACTCTAAGAACGCGTTTCTGCACTACTGGGACATGCTCCCCGCTGCGACCGATTCCAATATCGAGGTCGTCCGCGTTAACAAAAAGAAAAACGCCGCACCCCGCCCCGCCGATCCCACGGTCAAAGACATCCCCTCGATGTATCCCCCGGGCTCCGAGATCGTAATCCAAGTCACCAAAGGCCCGATCGGCACCAAAGGCCCGCGTACTACAACTAATCTCTCCATCCCAGGCCGTTACCTCATCCTCACGCCATTCTCCGATGGCTGCGGCATCTCGCGCAAAATCGAGGACCCACAGGAACGTAAACGCCTCAAAACCCTCATCAACGAACTCACCCTCCCTGAAGGCGTGGGCGTGATCGTTCGTACCGCCGGCGAGGGCAAGAAATCGCGGTATTTCGTCCGTGATCTCCACCTGCTCCTCAAGACCTGGGAGAACATCCAGCACAAGATGCTCAACGACAAAGCCCCGTGCTGCCTCTATCAGGAGCCCGACGTCGTCGAGCGCACCGTGCGCGATTTCCTCACTGAAGAAGTCGACCGCGTCCTCATCGACAGCAAAGACGACCACGAGCGCACTCAAAAACTCGTCGCCCAGATTTCCAAACGCTCCGCCAGCAAGATCGCCCTCTACAAAGATAGCATTCCGATCTTCGAACGCTTCAACATCGAGCGTCAGATCGAGCAAACCGGCCAGCGCAAGGTCCCACTCCCGTCGGGAGGCGAAATCATCATCGACGAGACCGAGGCCCTCATCGCGGTCGACGTAAACACCGGCTCTCACAAGAACCGCGGCGGTGACGAGAAAAACGTCATTTACGCCGTTAATCTTGAAGCTGCCGCCGAAATCGCCCGCCAGATCCGCCTCCGCAATCTCGGTGGTCTGATCATCATGGACTTTATCGACATGAAGGAACGGCGCCACCGCAATGCCGTTTACGAAAAGATGGTCGAGCTGATGTCCACCGACAAAGCCAAGAACCACATTCTGCCCATCTCGCAACTCGGCATCATGCAGATGACACGCCAGCGCCAGCAAGAATCGCTCTCGGCCAATCTGTACACCGACTGCCCGTATTGCCGTGGCCGCGGCATCGTTAAGAGCGCGACCACCATGTCGGTCGAGCTCCAGCGCCGCCTCTCCTCCATCGCGCGCCGCCTCCAAGTCCGCAACGACGGCAAGGAATACTCCCTGCGCGTCCTGGTCCACCCGAGCATCCTCGAACGTCTCCGCAGCGAAGACGCCGACCTGCTCGTGCGCGTAGAGAAACTCTATGGCGTGAAACTCGCCTTCCGCGCAGACCCGAACTACCACCTCGAACACTTCAAAGTCATCAACGCCATCACAGGGGAAGAATACCGCTGAGGTTTCACCCGCGTGGGGCTCACCCTGCGCCGCTCAGATCCCAACTAAAAGGCCGCCCTAATGGGCGGCCTTTTTACGTTCGGGAGCTGCTGCTCTGCGCACGATAGAAAGAAACCTTAATTCATTTTCTCGCCTGCCGGCAATAAGGCCCGCGGCCGATTAGACGGGCCGGGTTTTGGCGCGGGCAACCCATGAAGAAATTCCGCCCCAGCTTTAAGCGATAGAGTCTGCGTCGCATCAGCGGCACGATTGCGATATTCGCCTGGGTCCTCGGCCCGCACATAAAGCTCAAGACCTCGGTTGCCGCCGTCCCATTCCGTATAGCGCCAATCGGACGCGATCACCGTGCGGCTCATCACATCGGTGCGCTTCGCCACATCGTAGTGAAACACCATGCTAGCAGCCGGCCGCCGCCTCGCACTGGCCTCGGCGCGCATCAAACCCACCAAAGATTGACCTTCCAGACCCGCAGGCGACGGCGCCTGACACAAATCGACCAACGTCGGATAAACATCCAGCAGCTCTACCGGCGCATTTACAACGCGACCCACAGGCACCCCCGCACCAGCGATAATCATCGGCACGCGCGTCGCGTTATCAAACGCGCTCAATTTAGCCCACAAGCCACCATGATCACCCAAGTGAAAGCCGTTATCGCCAATCAGCACGACGACCGTGCTTTTCCAGAGATCGAGTCGCTCCAATTCGTCCAGCAACATCCCCACGTGTGAATCAGTAAAAGAAACACACGCGTAGTACCCACGGATCGCAGCCTCGCGGGAGGCCGGTTGCGCAAAACCGGAAAGCTCCGTCTGCAACGCGATCGCCGGCACATCCTGCATTGCTGGCTCAGCTTTCGGCGTGAGACTACCGGGTGGATAGAGATCAAAAAATTTCTTTGGCGCCGTCCATGGCAAGTGTGGTTTGTGAAAGCCTGCCGCCAGAAAGAAAGGTTTCCCTGCCGCATTTTGCTCCTGCATTAATCGCAAGATTGTTCGGACATTGCGCCCGTCACGCGTACGAGAGCCATCACTTGTGAGAATAAATGACGCTGGCCGCCCATCACCACCGCCAGCCTCACCCGCGCCATAGCGTGACTCAATCGCTGCCAACTCTTCAGGATCCTGCGTGACGTCATCTTCATAAAGATCCCAAGAAGTCGCGTCGCTCACCTTGGCATTGTGAAAAACCTTACCTGCCCCTGCGCTGAAATACCCGCGCTGACGGAAAAATTGAGGCAACATCACCGCCTCGGGTAGCGCCTTGCGCGCTGGAGTGTTCAACACATACACGCCACTGGTCTCGGGCCGACGTCCGCTAAGAAACGACACGCGACTGGGATTGCATAAAGGGTATTGGCAATACGGGCGATCAAACCGCACGCCGCGCGCCGCAAGCCGATCAATATTAGGCGATTTCACTCGTGTATCACCGTAACAACCAAGCGAGGGATTCAAATCATCGACAACAATCAACAAAACGTTCGTCGGTTTTGATGCTGCGGCCTGAGCAACAGGTACAAATACATAAACGAATGCAGCTAAGAAAAATCCTATTAAACAACGTGAGGGATGCATAAAAATCAGAGTGTAGAACGAACCAAATAGTCAGCGGCGCGCGCCGTATAATTATCAGCGCCATTGGCAGCAGAGGTTTTGGCTAATGATGCGATCGCGTTGAGCACACTCGCCGGCGCTTTACGCGGGATGCGGGCAACCACGTTGATAGCAAACAATCGGCCTTCCGATTTTTTTTCGTCTTTGAGTGCGGCCTCGATCGCGCTCCAAGCATTCGCGTTGTCACCACGCCGCAAAATCGCTTCAGCCGCCGCGAGACGCACCGCCATTTCGGAGTCGCTTAATAATGATGTCACATCCGGCAATGTCTCAGCACGCAGTACCGCGACCGCCGCCCAGTAACGGATAACAGCCTCAGGCGCGCGCAACGCAGCCGCGATTGCCTTGGGATCAGGCGATACGGGCTGCTGCAAAGCGTCGAGGGTATCAAGTATCCGTGCGAGCGGGTAACGCGTCTCATCTGCGGCGACGATGGCCGGCGAAGCTTTCGCAGCCCAGTCGATCATGAGCGGCTCCGGCATGAAACCCGTGTCACGAATCGCGAGTTGATGCCCGCGCAGCGCGGCGCGAAGACGCACCAGATGGGGACGCGCCTCAGGGTCGCCGACCAAATTTCGGACGTTATCGGGATCGTTGGCGCAGTCGAAGAGTTCCTCGACCGGCTTGAGTTCGAAGAAGGCACGTTGAGCGGCATTGAGTTTTCCCGCCGCGTACAGACTTGCCCATTCGGCCATCGATGCTTGGCGCCAGAGAAAATCGAGATGCTGGCCCCAGGGTTGGTTTGGGTAGTAATTGCGGATGTAACGGTAGCGCCCATCGGTTGCAGCGCGCGCGAGGTCGTAACGTTCATCCATACGATCGCGGAATGAAAACGTGTACGCGGGTGCGGCGGTGCGTGCTAGTCCAGCTATAGCACGGCCTTGAAATTGTGCAGGCAACGGTACACCAGCGAGGCTCAAAACGGTAGGTGCGAAATCGATGAAGTTAACAAGTTCGCCGAGGCGTGAATCAGGCGCGGCAGGGGCAAGGTGTTGATATTTTTTGGGGAAATGCGCGATGAGCGGAGGATGCGTGCCGTTCTCATATAGGAAGCGTTTGCTGCGCGACACCGCACCACCATGATCACCATAGTAAAAAATGATAGTATCCTCGGCGAGGCCGTCTTCGGCGAGTTGATCGAGGATTTTTCCGAGCGCTTCATCGGCGCGAGCGACGCAATCGTAGTATTGAGCAATATCGGCGCGGACCGTCGGTGTATCGGGCAAATAAGCAGGCACACGGACCTTGGCGGGATCGGTCACGAGCGGTGTGCGTTTATGGAGGTTACTCTCGTGCGTTTGTTCGAAATTGAAGATCGCAAAGAAGGGTTGGCCAGGGGCGCGGTGACGCCAGTGAGCGCGCTTGCTATTCTCATTCCAGGCCGGGTCCCAATCGCTAGAGGTGTTATAATCGGTCTTAGCGTTGTTGGAGGTGAAATAGCCAGCTGCTCTAAGATATTCGGGAAAAAATTTCACGCCTGCGGGGAGCGGACGCTGACTTCGCATGTGTTGCGTGCCCATGCTGCTAGCGAAACGGCCTGTGATGATGCTCGAACGCGTCGGGGCACAGACGGCCGAAGCTGAATAACAGCGATCAAAGACAATACCGCCGGTGGCGATGCGATTGATATTGGGCGTGCGCGCCAGCGGGTCGCCGTAAGGACCGACGGTGCTAGCGACGTTGTCTTCGGTGACGATCCAGAGGATGTTGGGACGATCAGCAGCATGCAGCGCGCCCGTGATGACTAAGGTGAGAAAATAAAGGCGGCGGATAAACGAGGACATAAATAAGAGAGACGTGACCGTGTGTTATCCTGAATTTTTCTTAGCGTTCTTGTTCACCGGCCAAGGCAAGACGCCCGCGCGCTTCGCCCATACATCGTAGCTTTGAACCATTGCGCGGACGCGATCGGGTTGTTGAGCAACAAGATCGTGAAGTTCAGCGCGGTCAGTCGCGATATCATAAAGCTCCCAGCCTTCAGGAAATTTCGAAACGAGCTTCCAGCGTCCATCACGGACAGCGCGATTACCTTCGTGCTCCCAGAAAATGGGCTGAGAGCGAGCGAGCGGTTGACCGGCCAAGGCGGGACGCAAGCTCACGCCTTCCATCGGAGTGATGGTTTCCCCGTTGAATTTCTTAGGATAAGATGCGCCGGCAAGATCGACACAGGTAGCCATAAGATCGATGAGATGGCTGGGCTGCGTCTCAATTTTACCATTACGTGCCGCGGGAATTCCAGCAGGCCAATGAGCGATTAACGGCGTCGAGATACCACCTTCGTGGACCCAGTGTTTGTACTCGCGGAAGGGGGTATTACCGACATTGGCCCAATCGCGACCATAAGCGACGAAGGTGTCAGCCGGACCGGGCATCACGCCATAACCCGTACGTACCGGATAACCGTCACGGGTTTGCGCAGGTTTGTTACCGTGCTGGTAAGCATTTTTGTCGAGTGCGGGCAAGGTAGGCGCCGAGGCGCGGGCGACATACGGGCCGACTCGGCCGTTGGTTTCTTCGCATGCTCCGTTATCTTGGAGATAGAGGATGACCGTGTTCTCATATTGGCCCGTGGCTTTTAGCTCCGCGACAATTCGGCCAATGCCGGCATCCATCGAGGTGAGCATCGCGGCGTAAACTTCCATGCAGCGCGCTTCGAATTCTTTGTTGGCGACTTTATCCCAATCACCAGATTGCGGGGCGAGCTCCGAGGCGGTATCGACGAGACCGAGATTTTTCTGCTTAGCCCAGCGAGCAGCGCGGATCGAAGTGTAACCGCTATCGTAACGACCTTTGTACTTTGCGATATCACGTTCGCGGGCATGCATCGGCCAATGCGCAGCAGTGTAAGGCACGTAGAGAAAAAAGGGCGAAGTCGCATGTTCGCGACGGTGTTCGCGGATGAATTGCGTAGCGTGATCCGTGAGCGCGTCGGTGTAATAGTACTCTTCTTTGGGTTGATAGAGCGGGTCGTTGGCGACGGTGAGGTTCGTGTTATCGCGCACAAGTGAACCGGGATCCCAGAAACTGCCGGCACCTTGAATCGTACCGTAGTAACGATCGAAACCGCGTTGCAGCGGCCAATTCGATTTATTATCCCAGTCTGCCAGTGTGTAACCGGGCGTGACGTGCCATTTGCCGGAGACGTAGGTGCGATAACCGGCAGGTTTAAGAGCCTCGGCGATAGTGACGCTGCGGCGGTTAAGCGTGCCGCGATAGCCTTCGACACCGTCATCGTTCATCATGTGACCGATCCCAGCTTGGTGCGGATAAAGCCCGGTAAGCAGCGAGGCGCGCGTGGGGCAGCAACGACTCATATTATAAAACTGCGTGAAGCGCACGCCGCCGGCCGCTAACGCATCCAAGTTGGGCGTAGCGATTTCACTGCCGTAGCAACCGATGTCGGAATAGCCGACGTCGTCAGCCATAATGATTATGACGTTGGGACGTTCGGCTGCACGAACAACCAAAGCCACGGATAAAACTGCAATCAGACGAAGTACAATCTTCATAAGAAATCGGGGGTGGTAAATAACCGCGGTTAACGGAGGGGTATAGGAGAACGATGCTTAATGGGGCCTGTCGGGGACAACTGCATTCGCAGTAGATCAAAAGATCTTAGAGGTCGTGCTAGTTCGGGGTAGTGACGGGCGCTGGATTTTTTGCCGCCTGCCAATCGAGCAGTCGCCATCGGCCAGACTCCTCCCGCCAGACGGCGAGAAAATTTACGTCGTTCACTGATTTACCTTTGGCGCTCGTCGTATGGATCAAGAGGCGGCCTGACATGAGAACGACCCCGGGGCCCGCGGATAGAAATTCGCGAACTTGGTAATCGAAGCGGTCGTGACTCGTTTTTTTGTCGGAGAGGGCCGCAATATGTTGCGCCTTGTTGTCGATTTTTCCGTTGGCGTGAGCGTAACGCAAACCGTCGGAATAAATATGATCGAGACGGACTTTGTCTGCGGCCACGGTCGCAGCCACCCGCTCGTCGTCGACCCCGCGCACCGCAGCAAAGGGATCGGACTCCTCCGCACGAGCGAAAACCCCGCAGAATAAAATAGTAGAATAACAAACGATCCGACAGACCGCTGAATCGAAAAATCTCCGACGGATCGTTCTCATAATCTTAAAGTGCGCCGGTCGGCTTAGCGCCTTGCCAGCCTTTGCGCCACTGGGCGAGAAGTTGTTCAACGAGTTCGCCATTGGCGGGAGCTTTGGCGACGTTAAAGTTTTCCTGTGGATCAATCTGGTGATCGTAGAGCTCGATGGCGTCGATCTTGGCGTGGTCATCGCGGTTTACCCATACGGTGAGGCGGTATCGTTCCGTACGCATCGAGTAGCCCATGAGTTGACCAGCGCCGGTTTTGCCGGCGTTGCGCGGATATTGGCTGAAAGCAGCAGATTTCCAGGGACGATTGGGATTATCGAGGAGCGGCTTGAAACTCACGCCTTCGAGGTGAGACGGTAAAGAAAGGCCGGCGAGATCGGTGAGCGTCGGATAGATGTCGACGAACTCGACAATGGATTTGGTCTTGGCGCCGGCATTTTTCATGCCGGGCACGGATAGCAGCAGCGCGGTGTTGGTATCGTTTTCGGTGGTGGAATGTTTGCACCAAGCGTCGTGTTCGCCGAGTTTCCAGCCGTGGTCGCCCCAAAGGATCACAATAGTATTTTTACGCAGATCGAGGCGATCGAGCTCGTCGAGTAGCTTGCCCACTTGTGCGTCCATGTAACTGATCGAAGCGTAATAGCCGTGCTTGAGCTGACGGGCGAGGTCGTCCGGGATAGATCCTTCGGGGATGCCGTAATAATTGCGTAGTTCACCACCAGGAAGGATCGAGTAATCGGGCGCGTCTTTCGGACGAAATTTATTGGTCGCGAGCTCTATCTTGGCTGGATCGTAGAGGTCCCAGTATTTTTTGGGCGAAACAAACGGGAGATGAGGTTTTACAAATCCCACGGCGAGGAAGAAAGGCTCCGATTTTTTGCTCATGCTCTGCAGCGTGGAAACAGCAAGCTCGGCGACTTTGCCGTCTTGGAAAAAATTATCCGGCACGTCAGCGCCTTCGAAGGCAGGTCCGCGGATATTTTTCTTTGCGGGCATTGAATCGGGGATAGTCGCCGCGGCACTGGCGCCTGCCTTGGCTTTGCCTTTTCCTTTGGCCTTTACCTCGGGGTTATTGTCGCCATCGGGATCGACCCCGTAGCGTCGGGCGTTCAGTTTAACGTTTTCCGGCAACGCGTAAGTTTCAGCTTTCGGTGTGCCCCAAGGCACAGACCAGCTCGGGGCATCGTCGAGGCTACCGTGATAAATCTTGCCCATGCCTTGAACGAAGTAACCGTGATTTTTGAAGTGTTGACCGAGCGTGACCACGTTGGGCAGAGCGACGCGGAAATGTGTCTCCAAGTCCCAGACCTTGTTGGTATCGGGCCGAGTGCCAGTCAAAATACTGGTGCGGGTCGGCGAACAAACCGCTTGCTGGCAGTACGCACGTTGAAACGTGATGCCGGATTTGGCGAGGCGATCAAGGTTGGGGCTTTTGATGTAGTCAGCGCCATAAGCACCGAATTCAGGCCGCAAATCATCGACGGCAATAAACAGAATATTAGGGCGAACCGTCGCGGAGTCCGCGGCATGAATCAGGCTAGTCGCCACGAGCGCTAAGATCAGATGCAGGAACATTTTCATGATGATAAAATTTTTAATTTTCGTGTGCGTGAAATAAATAACTCAACGACTCTTTTTCTTTTTACGGGCATCGAATGCGCTCGCTGGTCTTTCTACCGGAAGAGAATCTTCCACCGCCCAATCACCCGCGCGCCGGCGCGCGATCACCCAGGCGGGCCCGACCTCTTCGGCGGAGAGCGGCGCAGCGGCAGATCGAGCCATTTGGAAATCATTATCGGGCGCGGCTTGAACCTTGAAACCAGATTGAGCGGGAAGCGCGATGTGGCCTTGGCCGATAAGAATATTAGCTTCGTAACGGTTAGGCTTGAAAGCGAATCGATCGAGAGGCGCTTGGATTTCGGCAACGGTCACGAGCACGGACTCACCACCTTGGGGCCGGATGAAGCGGTTGTTTTTGATCACGCAGTCTTCGGGCAAGAGCACTTGTTGCGATTCAGGCCAGTGATTCTTGTAGGAGGAGCCGATCTCGAGGTCAGGACCGGAAATACCAACGGTGACGTTGTCCGCGAGTGTGAGCCGCATGACCTGCGGGTAAGTCGGAATGCGCACTTGGGCGGTTTTTTTACCGTTAGGCTTCACGTCGGGAGTATAACTAGGCGTCAGGGCGCTTGAGATATATTCGCCGCAAGCCACGCGGATGCCATACTCGCAACCGGAAACAAAATTACCCGTCACGATATTATCGCGGCCGGACATGCGCAGTCCTTGAGCACCATCGTAGCCCTGACCCAGCACCTGATTTCCGCGCACTGTATTGAAATTACCACGCCTAATGTTGATGCCCCCGCGCGTGGAAATGACAGTGTTGCGCTGCACGACGTTGTGGTTGGATTTGAGCGAGATAATCTCGGTGCCCTCGCCGTGGGCGTGGTCGAAAAGATTATTTTCGATGGTGAAATACGCGCCGTCTTCATCGCGCTCCTCAATTTTACCCGATCCCCAGACACGAATGATTTCTCGGCCGTTGGCGTTTGCAACGTAGGGTATATTTTTAAAAAACGAACTTCGCACAGTATTGTGGCGACTGTCTTCGATGGCGTTACCGATGAGAGGCTGCAGGTTGTTTTTACCTTTGAAATAGCAGTGTTCGATCACGTTGTGGTCGCCAGCAAAGAAGACCCAGTAGTATTCAGTTTCAAAGGCCTTTGGGTTGTAGTCGACGATCGCGGTGTTGCGAACAATGCCGTGGTGCGAATTAAACTCAATCACGGCGCCTTTTTGAATGGCCCCACCCTCAAATAAGAACCCGTCCACCGCGACGTAGGGGGCATTCATTTCGAGCGTAGAAGCACCACTGAACTTCACTCCGCCCGGATTTTCAGCGCGAATCACTAGCGGACGGCCGGCTTGACCGCCTTGTTTGATCGTTAGTTTTGCATCCTTCCATTCACCGTCTTTAAGGATGATTACATCATCGGCACCCGCAGTTTTCAGCGCGGTGGCCAGTTGCGCCTGATTCTCGACCGGCAGGTCGCGCGCGATTACATCCCCAACGAGCAAGCCCGCGAATAAAACTACCCTCAACACACAATGCGCAAAGGGCGAATTCGACATTTGAGCAACGGGTGCGGCCGTCACGGGTAAGGCTGCAGCCCTACCCGTGAAAGTCGCGGTAAAACTAAGCGAGCAAACGCACATCAGAACTTCGATCCCTTATGGCTGAGCGTGTAAGTGAAGAACACCGCGCGGTTTTCTCCGAGCAGACGCGTGGCGGCACTGGCACCGGTGCGGAGATATTGTTTGTCGAAAACGTTGTTCATGTTGACGGCGAACGTGTGGGTGTAATTGGAACGAGCGACCAACGAGTAACGCGCGCCGAAGCTCCAGAGGTTGTAAGAAGGTGCCCGGAGACTCCATTGACCAGTGGAACTCGTAACAACGCGTTTGCCCGCGGAGGTCGTGGTATAAACATCTCCAGCATTTGGCAACTCGGTGGGCGTGGAACCGACAAAAGTAACTCCGACATTAGCCGAAAATCCCTTCAAGCCACCGCGACGAGGAGAGTACTTTAGGCTCACGCTGCCGTTATACGGCGCCATAAAGGTGACGGAGCGGCCAATCGCCGCAGGGAAAGCCGTACCGTAATCGGTGTAGATCGTGTGCACATGACCGTAGCTGGCCAAAAAGGAGAGCTCATCGGTCATGAGCCAATTCAAGTCGCCCTCAAACCCGCGCACGAGCTGATTACCATCGCGGCGCGTGGTCGTCACATAATTACCAGAGCCTTGCGGCGACTCCATCAAGTCGGTGACAGAAACATTTTCACGACGAGCATAGAATCCACTCACCGTGTAATTCAGACGCTCATTTAAAAATGAGCCCTTGAAGCCGTAGTCGTAACCATCGGCGCGTTCGGATTTGTAAGTAGGATCGGCGATGTCGACGGGGTTGTCACCCTGGGCCACGAAGAAACTTTGGCTGTAGCTAGCGTAGGCGCGGAGATTTGAGGTGATTTTATAGTTAACGCCGGCATTGGGCTTAACTTGGGTGAATTCTTTCGCGATCAGTTTACCGGTCGTGTAGGTCGGATCGTAGGACCTAAACAAAGCATAGTCCGCGGTGTTGGCGGTCGCACTCGCCAGATTATCGCGGTGGCGGTAACGGACCAAATCATAACGGATACCGGCAAACGCGAGCAGGCGGCCTTGATACAAAGCGGATTGGTGACGGATCAAACCACCCATGACGGTGGTGTGACGCTTGGTGTTGCGCGTTTGCACTTCGCCTGGCGATTCCTTGCTGCGCTTGGGGAAATAAGCGATGGGGCCAATCGGATTAAAGTTCGAATCGAGGATGACGCGACGCGCCGTATTCCACGCGATGATGTCGGGATCGGTGGCGCCGGCGTAGCCGCGCGTCGGGTCCCAACGGTAATAATCGTTCAAATCAAACGTGATGAGCGTGCGGTGATCGATTTTTTGATCGTTGGTGCGATATTCAGCCAAAAGATCGGCCTGAAAGCCGCCCGTGTCTTCGTAGATGCGACCGCGATTAGGCGTCGCGCCACGAAGCGAAGAAATTGCCGTGGTGGATACGGGAGGATTGATGCTTACACTACCCCAAGCCGTATTGTAATTGTAATCCCAACGCCGAGCGCGGGAATTATTCGCGGAAACACGCGCACTGAAAATGGAACTCAACTTTTTTTCGTAGATCGCCGTGTAAGAAATATTGCCACGGTTAAGTTCAGTGACCGGGCCAAAGGCGTTGTATTTACCAAGATTAAGGGCGTAACCAATCGCGACATCATCGGTGGTGGCAGCGGTGCCCTTTTGGTCGATGACCAGAGGAATCGCTGCCAGCGGAGAGTGCCGCAGCTGCAGGAAATACTCGATCGAAACAAAAACCTTCGAGCCATCAGCGAACACGTGGTCGACCGCCAAATAATATTCCTGATTCCTATCCGTGGCGTAAGCTTGATCAAAGTTGCGCTGGTAATGACTCGCCGTGAGCACGTAGTTGGTACGGCCTAAGGTGCCTTTTAAAAGAGGACCCGTTGACTCAAGCGTGAGGCGCTGCGTGCCGTAATCGCCGTAGTTGTAGAGCAGCGTTTGCTTTTCCTCAGCCTTCGGCTGCTTCGAGATGAAGTTCACCATGCCGCCAGGCGAGGTACGACCGTAGATGGCCGCGTTGGAACCCTTGATGATTTCCATGCGGTCAATGTTGCTTGAGCCGTAGCGGCCGAGACGGAAAAAGCCGTCGCGCAACTGATTCGACGAGGAGAAGCCGCGCAAATTGAAGTTACCGCCGATGTCCAAGCCGGTGAAATTTCCGATCTGCGTAACATTGTCGGACAAGGTAAGGATACCAAAGTCGGAAAAGAATTCGCTCGTGAGCACGTTAACCGTGTACGGCAAATCGGCGATCTGGGTTTTCACGCGGCTGCCGGACATGGTCTCGGAAGCGGTGTAACCGCGATTGGCTTCGGTTTTAACTTCAAAAGCCGAGAGTTTGATCGTTTCAGAATCTATCGTTTGAACAGATTGCGCAAAAAGGCGCGATGACAACAGCAGCGCGCAGAGTGCGGGCCTAAGAATAGAAAAATTTACCGATGAGGTCATTTGATCTGGTGGGTTTGCTAGGTAGAAGTTGGTTCTGGATTGGAGAGGGATGAGGCCGATCAAAAGAATCCGGCCCTATCACGGGCAGTCGTGTAAAACAGCGATTATAGCTGCTTTTTCTTGGCCTCTTTTTTGGCGGCTTTTTCCGCTTTGTTAGCGTGGCGGCCGGTGCCATCGCCGTCGTCAAGAATGCCGCCTGCGGGGTTAAGTTGGTCGAGGGCAGCTTGCAGTTGCTGACGCGCTACAATCGCCGCAGGGATTTTTGTATCTGCCGAAACGAGTTTCTCGGAGAACGGTGCGTCGCTCATATCAAAGAGTTCACCGGCTTGCGTGAGTTTCCATGCCGAGCTGCGAACATACCATTGCCGAGCAAGTTGAAGATACACCCATTCCCGGGCCTGCTTGCTATCGCCGCGGATCGAGGCTGCGAAGCTGCGTCCATCGATGATTTTTTTCTCGGGCAACTTAGCCCCAGCAATCTCGGCAAACGTGGGCACGAAGTCCGTAGAATCAATCATGTCTCCACGGACTTTACCGGCGGGCGTGACGCCAGGCCAATTGACGATGAGCGGCTCCAAGCTGCCGCCTTCGAGCATCGAGCCTTTGGCGCCGTCGAGGCGACGGCCGTTAATCATTGCGTTGTCGGCCCGCCCGTTGGCCGTGCCGTTGTCGCCGAAGAAGACGATGAGCGTATTTTCGCGGAGATGTTGGCGCTCGAGTTCGGCGATGAGCTTACCGACGAGTTTGTCCATATACTTCACATTATCCGTATAAAGATCCTTGCTGTCGGGGGCGCTGTCGGGAGTGGGTAAAATCTCGGTGTGAACGTGCGAGAGGGAGTAATAGAGGTAAAAAGGCTTATCGTGATTCTTGGTGATAAAGTCGGTGACGAAGCCATGCATCACATCGGGCAAGTATTCCTTGTCCTTCAAAGGGGTCACTACGCCGTTCAGTAGGTAGGTTTTGGCTTTGTCCTGGGTATTCCAATAAGCGCCGCTACCTTGGAATTTCAGGTGTTGATCGAAACCAAATTCGCCAGGCCCGAGCGGAAGCTGGCCCCATTTACCGACGGCGGCAGTGACGTAGCCGGCCGATTTTAGAATCGTGGGCATCATCGTCTCGGCCGCAGGCGTGAAACGACCCGTGGCGTCCTGATTCGTGGCGCCGGTGCGGAAGAGATAACGGCCCGTCAAAATCGTGGCGCGCGAGGGACCGCAGAGAGACGGCGTGTAAGCGTGCGTGTAACGGGTGCCGCCACGCGCGAGGGCATCAATGTTAGGTGTCTTGTAATTGTCGGCACCGTAAGCGCTGACTTCGCCCACGCCGTAGTCATCTGCGAGTATAAAGATGATATTGGGCTTCGCCGGTGTGGCAGCCCGGAGGGACACACTGAGCGCGAGGAGGCCGGCAACGAGAAGGCTGAGTCGAGCGAGGTTCATGAGAGCAGTTTTTAGAATTTAACAGAGGCCGTGAGATCATATTGGACCGGCATGACATAGGAATAGGTGTAGCGGTTACTACCGTTAGCCATGGTGGTGAAACCCGTCTTGCGCGTCTTATCATTTTCAAAGTCAGTGAGATATTTAACACCTAAGCGGAAGCGAACCTGTTGGTCCCAGATTTTCTGGTCGCGCATCACATAGGCGTTCATAAGATGGCTGGAGCCACCAATCATCTGCTGACCGTTGGGGCGACCGAGGAGGTAATCATCACGCCACGTTCCATTGATACCTACACGCACGCCTTTGAGCGGCGCCCAAGCGTCGCGAGGCATTGTGTAGTCGATCACCCAACTCCCCGACCAAGGTGAGGCTCGAGCGCCGGTAGGTTTACCTGGGATATCGAGTGAATCCAACAACTGCTTGGCCAAGGCTAAGACGGCGGGGCTCTCATTGCCGCGAGCGACCGCGGCCGTATAGTAAGCGCGAAACGAAGAAAGGTCGGGTTCTCCGACGACCTTGGTGCGAGCAAGGGTGAGGCGGACTTGGAGTTGCTTCGTGGGCCGGAGTATAAGTGTAAGATCGGCGCCAGTAGAATTTTCCAGGGAAGGATAATTACGCGCGGCGCTAGCGGTGCCCGGAGCGCTGTAAAGGTAGCCTGGGCTACCCGGCAGCACCGTGTTGGGATTCATCAAATCCTCAAGGTTGGCGGCACTGAGATTGATGACGTTGTTGTACGAAAGGACTACGTTTTTCCGATCAATATCGAAAATACCTAAGGTGAGGCCGACGCGGCCGTTGAGCGCGCTGCCTTTAAGTCCGATTTCCTTCGTCGTGCCCTGGACTGGGCCGAAGCGCTTGTTGTCGAACGTGACAAAATCCTGGAACCGGAATGACTCGGAATAAACGCTGTAGAGGTTAATGTCCTTAGTGAGCACGAACGTGAGACCGCCAGTGAACGTGGTGTTATCGAGATTCTGCGAAAGATTTTCTGTGTAATCGCCCTTCAGCGCGTCCTGATATTTCGGTGGGCGAATCGCCTCCTGGAATTGTCCGAAATAGCGGGATGTCGTATATCCGTATTCGCGGTTGGTGTCGCGGCGCATGCCGACAAGCGACAGCAGGCGACCACCAAAATATTTTCCACTGGCAGAAAATGAGGCAGCTGCACTTCGTACAAATTGCGTGCCGCTTGCCGCATCAGTGCCCGAGGCAAAGAAGCCCAACATACGCATGTCCACTGTGTTCGTGACCGGCGGATTGTTAAATTGCAGGCGATCAAATAGCGCCCGAGAATAAAACGCCGGGTCGTCGAGATAAAGACGTAGACGACCGCGATCGTTGGTGGTGCTGATCGCCGTGGCGGTGCCGTTGAGAACATTTTTAACGTTATAGCCCTGGAGGCGATAGTTATCCTGGGAACTTTCGTTGTACTCTGCGGTGGCGACGAATATCTGCTGCATCCACTTAAACTTATCCCAATTATAAACTATGGAGCCCCGAAACGCATCCGTGTCCGTACCGAAATGCTTTCGATCTGAAGCCGCGTCGATGAACGGTCGGCCATTGACGTCGACGCTGATCGTGGTGTCGAAAGAGTTGTCGTTGCGATCGGAGGCCTGATTTTGGCGGTTGTAACTCAACTCAACCGAAACAGGTCCGATGCCTTGCTCGATAGTAACCGAATAGGTATCGAACGGCCGGGCTTGTTTATCCCAAGAGCCGCGGATGTTATAGCGCTTGGGAAAACCATTGATCCGCTTCGTGCGCACAGCGAGGCCGGCGGCGTCGCGCATAGTGACATCCACAAAATCACCTTCGATGAGCGAGGGTGTGCCGCCCGCGACTGAGTTGGCTGCCAATCGATCCGCCGCAGATTGGGCGGCTTGCAGCACCCAAAGATTGTCCGAGGTGTAATAAGTGCCGGCGGTGTTCCAGGCGTTGGAGCGGGCGGATTGCTCCCAGACGTTGATGCCAGCAAAACCGCGGGTGTTATCGTATTTACCGCGCTCACCTTCGACGCGAATCGAGGTGCGAGCAAAGGGTTGCCAGACAGCGGAGAGCGTCTCGCCTTCAAATTTATAAGCGGAAGCGTCTTGGAACGTCTTATCTTGCTTGCGCACGGCGTTAAAGCGCAGCGCTAGGTTGGAGCGGAGCTTGCGGTTTACATCGATCTGGTAGCGATAGGCCCCTTCGCTGTTTTGGTTGGCGAAGATCTCTCCGAAGTTTTTAAGCAACGGACGCTTGGTGAACGCCGCACCCTGACCGCCCGGTTCGACGGCACCAAAAATCAACGAATTCGAACCTTTGCCGAAATCAATACGCTCGACGTTGTAGGTATCGCTAGGAATGAACCAACGAAAGTAGTTGCGACTGATGTTGTTAGTCTGGGTCATGCCGCGGAACGAAAAATTGCCTCCTTGATTGTCATTTTCCATCACCGGTAAGGCATAGACGTTGGCGACAAACTTCGCAGTCTCATCGGCAGAAAACAGACCGAGGTCTTCCATGAAATCGGCGGTGATCGCATCGATGTTCACCGGAACGTCCTTCAGCGCCTGCTTCGTGCGCGTGGCTGAGAGTGTATCGTTGGCCGACCAACCCGTCTCACGCTCTGATGCAATGACGAACGGCGAAAGCCTGACGGCTTCCTCTTTAGCGGACGAAGCGACCGATGGCGCCGGAGCGACCTGCGCAGGAGCTGCCTTCATCAGCAAAAGAAACAACCCTGCAGCTCTAATGAAGCTTACGTAATTTGACGAAAATGTCATGGGGTATAGGGGACAACAGTACACCCAAGACCCTGCTCTACGTTGCAGCAAATTTCTCATCACTAGCATCGTTGAGTAAATTATCATTATTTTTACATTTAATCATTATTAGATAAACACTTAACCTATTTTGCTCATATCATTAACCTGACCTCGAAATAAATTGCTATTTTAGGGGCTAAATTTGTGCTTTCTCGAATCAAACCATGCGGGTAAAAATAAAGCGCGGATCTAAAAAGACGAAAGCTCTCCGCGGGCCCATTTCGATGCAGCAGGTAGCGGAACACGCGGGCGTCTCACGTTCATCGGTGTCGCTTACTCTCCAACACCACCCAAGTATCCCCGCCTCCACTCGTGACCGCATCCGCGCTGCCGCACAGGAACTGGGCTACCGACCAAATCCACTCGTAACTGCTCTCATGCGTAGTCGTCGGACGGTCGCACACGCTTCCACGGTTCGAGCTTCTTTGGGATTTCTGACTGCGGATGCACCCACGGACCGCTGGCGTGACGCAACCACACATCGCAATTTCTACGCCGCCGCCACTAGCCGAGCCGTCGAACGTGGCTTTAGCCTCGAGGAATTTTCCGCCAGCGATCCTCTAATGCGACCGGAAAGACTAATCGATCTACTTAAAGCACGCGGCATTCATGGAATTTTGGTGGCGCCGCTCACCGGCCAGAAAAATACGCTCCCTATTGATGCAACCGATTTTTCCGTAGTGGGCTTGGGTACCAGTGTGCAAGTGCCAGAAATCGATCGCGTAGCAGACGATCATTTTTACGCCGCCCAACTTGCCTACACTCAGGCCCATGCCCTCGGCTACCGGCGCATCGGATTCGCTTTGGCAGCGGATGTCAGCCGGCGGCTCGAACATCGCTGGCTTTCCGGCTATTTAGTTGCCCAACAACAAAAATCCCCGCGCCCAGGCATTCCCGTATTTATGCCCGAAACGCGCGAGGAACTCCCCCTGGGCTTAAATACCTGGATCGCCCGTCACCGCGTCGATGCTGTGATTTTCGCCCTGCGCGATAAAAATAAAATGAGCTGTGCCCCAATTGGGACAGGGCTTATTTCACTATCCGTCCATGATAACGACCTCGTCGCCGGTATCCGCCAAGACGAGTTTCGAATCGGAGCCGAAGCCATTGACCTACTCATCGAGAAACTACAGCGGTGGGAAACTGGTTCGCCGCGCGGCCCCCGCCTACAACTCGTACGCGGCGTCTGGTGCTCGGGCCTAAGTGCACCCGGCGCCGGTCGAAAACGCCAAGCCCTCCTGCCGAAAAAATAAATTTTCTTCGCCGCTCTATACCAAACAGCGGCCGCAGAACCCTCCGCCATGCACTGCAACGAAGCTAGAGAATTTTCTCCACATCCACGGCCCACCGCGTTCGTCTTTACCAATTCCCCTACCCTTCAACCCAACTCATACCCATGCTCCATCACTTCCTCCCTGCCCTGCTCGTGACCATCGTCGGCTTAACATCGCTCAGCGCCGCCGAAAACCAACTCACCGCCACCGAAAAATCCGCCGGCTGGACGCTCCTCTTCGACGGACAAACTATGAATGGCTGGCGCACCTACGCTGGTAAACCCGCCGGCGGCTGGGAAGTCAAAGACGGCACCCTCCACGCCATCGCCAAAGTCAAAGGCACCGAGCTCATCACCGAAAAAAAATTCAATGACTTCGAGTTCGCCTGGGAATGGAAGCTCCCACTCGCCGGCAATAACGGCGTGAAATATTTCGTCACCGAAGCCCGCACCGCCGCGCCCGGCCCCGAATATCAAATGCTCGATGACGTCGGCCACCCCGACGGCAAGATCGGCACGCACCGCCAGACCGCAGCATTTTACGATGTCCTGCCGCCCGCCGCCGACAAACCCATGAAACCGGTCGGCGAATGGAATGCCTCCCGCATTGTCGTCAAAGGCAACCACGTCGAACACTGGCTCAACGGTAAAAACGTTCTCACCTACGAACTAGGCAGCGAGGCCGTCAAAGCCGGTCTGGCTAAGAGCAAATTCACAAAGCAACCCGGCTTCGGTGAAAAAATTGTTGGCCACATCATGCTCACCTACCACCAGGACGATTGCTGGTATCGAAACATCAAAATTCGCGAGCTGAAGTAAAACCGAGCAATAGTTTTCCGTGAGGTTAGCTCAATTGAGCCACAAAAAAACACCGCCCACTTCGGGCGGTGTTTTTGCTTAATATTAAAACCAATAAACCGTCGGCAAATTAAGCTTTTGGTTTCTGTTTCTTGAATTCTTTGTGCGAGGATTTTTGCTGGGCGTCCAAGTCAGCAATCATCTTGGCGGCTTCATCATTCTTGCCCGCCTTGAGAGCGGCTTCGAGTTTGCCGACCAGTTCGATCATTTTCTTCATCTCGGTCTTGTAGGCCTCGACAAATTTAGCCTGATCGGCGGCAGGTTTTTCGGAAGTGATCTCAGGCTTGAAAGCGAGGGATCCTTCAGCGGCAGCCTTGATCGTGGCGACCAAAGCGAGCGACTCAGTGTTCTTCGCAGGATCAGCGATCTGACGTTTCAACTTACGGTAGGCTCCGTTGAGCTTTTCCATTTTTTCACCGAGTTCGGTGTGTTTTTCTTCGCCTTTGGGGGCGGCTTTGGCGGCCTCGGCTTGCGCGAAAGGCGCGAAG
The DNA here is from genome assembly GCA_947458705.1 of Opitutia bacterium. Classification (GTDB taxonomy): domain Bacteria; phylum Verrucomicrobiota; class Verrucomicrobiia; order Opitutales; family Opitutaceae; genus Tous-C4FEB. The sequence goes on from CANHAH010000016.1 coordinate 20,225, forward strand.
GCGAGCGCGATGCATGTGCTAGCAATAAGGAGACGGTTTTTCATAAGAGGGAGAGAAGGTTTAAGGAGACTGGAAGACATTGGTAGATACGCCCAAAAGCGCCCTAGTCGGCAACTTCATTTCACCTACTAATACCCGCTACATTTTAGGCCAAATCCAAGCCACGCATGGTGCCGGTCGAGGTCGCAAATTTATCCGACTCCAAACCCATGCGCTGCAACATCGAGACGAAAAGGTTGGGCAGCGGATAGTTCCGGTCTTTATCGAAGGCTAGATGTTGGCCGTGACGGAAACCTCCACCCGCAAACAAGGTCGGCAGATTAGTCGTCACGTGGGTGTTGGCGTTACCGAGATTGGAGCCGTAAAGAATCATCGAGCGATCGAGGAGCGTTTCACCATCTTCGCGCACGTTTTTGAGGTCCGTGAAAAGTTGATTGAGCAACTTCATGTGCCACTCGTCGATTGCCTTCAACTGTGCGAGTTTCTCAGCTGATTTTCCGTGATGCGAGAGGTTGTGATAAGCATCGGTACTCTTGTGATCACCAAACTCGATGGCCGGTGAATTCACGCTGTCTAACATGAGCGAAATCGAGCGCGTTGAATCAGTCTCAAACGCGAGGCGCGCCATGTCGTACATGAGCTTCACTTTGTCCATGTATTCGCGCGGGCTGGCGGGATCAAGCGGCACGGGCGCATCAATCTGTGGCTTAGGTTTCCGCTCCCATTCCTTCGACATCTGCATGCGTTGCTCGAGATCTCTCACGCTGGTAAAATATTGATCGAGCCGGTCGCGGTCGCGCGCCGTCACGCCACGCTGGAGGTCTTTAGCCTGATCAGCCACGGCATCGAGAATACTACGCCCGAGGTCGAGTTTGCGCACCTGCGCGTTCACTTCGGCCGGAGTGCCTTGGATAAACAGGCGACGGAAAACATCCGACGCCTTTTCCTCGCAAGGAATCAACACGCCAGACCCCGTCCAGGAAAGACTACGTGAACCCTGCGCAACATTTACGCCTAGGGTGAGAGACGAAAAACGCGTCTGGTAACCGATGCGTTCGGCAATGTATTGATCAAGTGAGATAGTGTTGCGAAATCCGCCACTGCCGGGATGCGGCGCCGCCGTGAGAAAACAAATATCCGCCGGATGACCGCCATCTACGTCCGGATGTGAAACTCCACTAAACACCGTGAAATCATCCCGGTGCTCTTTTAACATCTCTAGGTACGGCGAGAGCGTATAATTCCGGCCTGTCGTCGTGGGGAAAAATTGGTCCGGGACGAGCCCAAGGTTGTTACAGATCGCGAGCATCCGGCGCGGTTTGACCGCAGCCTCCTTCGCTGCCTGAGCGCGAGCGAAAGTCGGCAACATCGAATCCAGAAGCGGCAAGGAAAGCACGATGCCAGTCCCGCGCAAAAATTGCCGGCGCGAGAGTGCCCGCCGCGTCGATACATAAGAGCCGAGCGAAGAAGAGCCATCAGAGGAATTTTTCATGCAAAAATTTAACAGCTACTTATTAAGGAAAAGTGGGCTTTGGATCAGCTCATGCACGAGCGTGCGCACGCCGTACTGACGCGAGCGGGCGCGGTCTAAAATTTGCTCGACGATTGCGCGGTCAGAGAAACTAATCGGCGCGCCCGTAGCGTAAATTGCGAGTTGGCGCACGAGGTTACGCGCAAGTTGGGATTCATCGACGAGTAGCAGGCGTTTGAAATCGCGGATATCTCCAAATACCCTCCCGTCGGGCAACACGCCACTTGGATCCACGGGCAATGCGGTGTGAAACAAAAATTTCTGCCCACCCTTGCCGATTCCAGAATCGGGTTTGTTTTCGCTGACAGCTCGGTACCGGTCGCGCCAGCCGCCCATCACGTCAAAACTTTCTAAAGCAAACCCAGCGGGATCGATCTTCGTGTGACACGCTGCACAACTTTCTTCAGTGCGGTGTTTCTCGAGTTGTTGGCGAATTGTTGTCGCACCGCGCGTGTCGGGATCGACAGCCGGTACACTTGGCGGTGGTGGGGGTGGCGGTAGGCCAAGCAACCGCTCCATGATCCACGCACCTCGCAACACGGGAGAAGTTGTGGTGCCATTAGCAGTGATTTTTAGCACGGCGGCCTGAGTCAGGAGGCCACCGCGCGGGCTACTACTGGGCAGCCCTATCCGTCGTAACGCTACCCCTTCAGTGGGCGGTAACCCGTAGTGCGCAGCGAGACGTTCGTTGACGTAGACATAATCACTGGAAGCCACATCGCGCGCCGGCAAATCACCGCGCAACAGCTCCGTAAAAAACATTCTAGTCTCCTCCAGGGCCGATTCCTCTAGGTGATCATCAAGATAGTAGTCCGGATAAAGGGTGGAGTCAGGCGCAGTCGCGGTGATTTTGCGCAGATCGAGCCAGTAATCCAAAAATGCTTCTGTGAACCTTCGTGATTTCGGGTCATTGAGCAGGCGCTCCGTCTGTGCACGCAACACCTCACTTCGATTTAATTCGCCGCGCGCTGCGAGGTCGCGCAAGACGTCATCAGGCGGAGAATTCCATAGAAAAAACGCGAGTCGTGAAGCGAGCGCGTAGTCGTCGAGTGGCCCAATTTTTTCATCGAGACTGATAAATTCCGAAGAACACAACACGGCCGTATAGCCGGCGATCATGGCGTCGGCAAAGGTGCTCCCCGTGTGCAACGCACTCTCAATCACGGTTAAGAAACGCGTCGCCTCGGCATCAGTCACAGGACGCCGATAAGCGTGTTGGGAGAAATTAAGCAGAAGCCGCGCGGCGTCTTGCGCAGGTTGCTTGGATACAATTTCAATCGGCCCCCCTTTTTTTTCGGGGGCTTTGAGCGGTAAATCGCCAAAGAGCAACCGGTGCCCCGCACCCAGCCCACTTTCATCTTGGAGTGGGCCTTCGACCTCGAGCCAGCGAAACACTACGCCAGGCTGACCATCGGGCTCAGCGAGTGGATTTTGAAAACGGCCCGCACCTGGACGTGAACGAAAAAGTCGGCCCGCGTCGGGGCGGATCGTTTCTTTTTCCAAAAGCCATACGTCCAGTTCACGCACGCTTGGCTCCGGGGTGAGATCAAACGTTCCCAGCCGTCGCAACTGACGTGGGGGCAGCTCCGAATAAATTGTAATCGCCTCACCTCTCCGACCCGGCCCTACATCGTCTAGATCCGGAATCCACCAGCGCGTGGGCTTCGGCGCAGCGACTTTTTTTCCGGGCTCGGGAGCTTTGATGGGATCAGGTTTACCTGGGCCGACCCAAACAGTGTGTCCGCTGAAACGCAGCCGATAATGCCCAGCTACGGGCGCTCGGAATTGGTTAAATTTTGGCTCGATAGGCTCATAACTGCCGGCAACTACCCCGACGCCTTCAAGTTCGCGTTTCACGGGATCAGCGGCGCCGACAGTGACAGGCGCCGCCTCACGGCGGACGTCGGGTTGGGCCTGAAACCCGAGCACGGGAAAGGTCGCGCGCTCCGGGGCGTTGTTAAACACCGAAAATTTCATCGGACCCGTGTAGCTACGTTGATCCCGCGCATAGTAACGTTTGAGCGTGGTGGGCAACGGCGCTGCTTGCGGGGCGATCACTTGGCGGAGCGCGTAATCAGCCGCGCCGAGGTAGCGCGCCATCTGCACGTGGGAAACATCGAGACGTTCGCCTACCTTATTGAAGCGGAAAGCCTCACCATCTTCGGGCAACGAATCACGCACCTGAAGCCACGGAGCATGCAGCAGATCGCGCAAGGCGTTTTCGTATTCGTAGCGATTGAGACGGCGCCGGCTCGAGCGGCCCTCGACGGCGATGCGCGCGCGGTCGATCTGTGTGAGCTTAGCGAAAAGTATTTCGGTGAACGCGGCCACCTCGGCCGGCGTAGGGCGCGGCTTCGACTTGGGTGGCATCTCGCCCGAGTTTACGCGGTCAAAAATTTTAACCCAGAGGGCGAAGTTTTTTGATTCCGATGTGAGCGAGAGCAATGCGGGCGAAGTGAGATCAAGGCCGCCTTTTTTATCCTCGTCGTTATGACAGCTTGAGCAGCGATTATCGATCATGCTCATGACCGAATCAGGAAGCGCCGCGCCGCGGGCTAAACCCATCGAAAATACAAACGATACTACAACCCATGACAAAGCGCGCATGTAATTCGCCACGCAGCTCGCGTCGAATTTTTCGAGAAACAAATAGATCACGGATCGGGGCATCTGTAACGCTGGGGTAACGAATAAGCAGAATGATGGCCAGACGTTCGGGCGAGCCTAAGGTTTCGAGCCTAATAGACTTGGCCGCACAGCCTGTAGTTTGAGTCGCTCGGCCTCGTCATAATGGTCAACTGCTTCAAGGGAACGGCCCATTTGACGCAGGACTTGAGCAAGGTTTTCGTGGGCTTCAATAAAGGCAGGGCGGAGCCGAAGAGCGTGGCGAAATTCCGCCACGGCCTCAGTTAATTGGCCTAAGCTGGCGAGAGCGACGGCGAGGTTACAATGCAAGTCAGCGTCGTCGGGTGTGACATGCAGGCCGGCGCGGAATGTGCGTGCAGCGTCAGCCCAGCGCTCAGTTTGAGCGAATGCGTTACCCAAAGTTGCGTACGCTGCCGAAGAGCGCGCATCGAGCCGGACGAGCTCTTCAAACTGAGCGATGGCTTCGACATGGCGAGAGGTGCGGGCGAGTGTTGTGCCCCAGTCGCGACGAATTTTGGGCGAGTCGGGTTTGAGTTGCGCAGCCGCGGCGAATCGTGCGAGGGCCTCGTTAGTGCGCCCGGCGGCGGCGAGAGCGAGCGCATGGTTGGCGAGAGTTTCGGCGGATTTGGAGTCGAGCTGCAGGGCACGTTCGTAGCTAGCGAATGCCTCGGGCAAGCGGCCAAAGTCGCGGAGAATATTGGCGCGGTTCCCGTAGGCCGTGGCTTGATCGGGCTGTAGACGAATCGCGGTCTCAAAATGCGTGAGGGCGTCAGCCTGGCGGCCCTGCGCACTGAGTTCGCAGGCTAAGTTATTGTGCGCTTCGGCGTAGTCGGGCTTCGCGGCGAGGGCTTTTTCGTACTGCGCCGTCGCATCAGATATGCGGCCGAGGCTGCGAAAAGCGTTGCCGAGGTTGTTGTGCACCTCGGCATAGCCGGGGCGCAGGACAAGAGCGCGTTCGAAAAGTGGAATTGCTGCCAGGGGTTGGCCGATCACAACCAGCTCGCAGGCAAGATCGTTGTGACCAGGAGCGTCGTTCGGTCGTAGCTCGAGGGCTCGACGGAAGCTGGCGATAGCTTCCTCGTGGCGCCCTTTTTTAGCGAGGGTGTCGCCGAGATTAAACCAAGCCATCGCGGCAGCGGGATTGCGCGCGAGGGTGGCGCGCCAAAGGGATTCATGGCTAAGGTATTCGAGACTCTCGCGCCACGTGAGTACTCCTAGTGTCAACAACAACGCGGCGGGACCAATCACGCGGAGACGAGCCCACGCGGCGGGCAATCGCTCGAGGGCGATCGCGAGACCAGCGCCGACAAGCGCGAGCGGCCCCATGCTGGCGAGATATTGAAAATGATCTCCGACGAAGGAATAGCGGAAAAAATAGATATTAAAAAATCCAAGTACGGGAAACAACAACGCCCCGAAAAAAATCGCCGCGGTGAAGACCGGTCGTAGCGCGCCGTCGCGCCGCCACCAGAGTAAACCGAGCACAAAGACCATCGCCGCGAGCGGACCGTACACTCTTAGATCGGCGCCGTTGATCTGCCATCGCGGATATATAAAAATTAGGTCGGTGGGCCAAGCGAGTTTACCGAGGTAAAACCATACGACGTGGCCGGCGATGGCGCAACGTTCGGGCCACGTCTGCGCCCATGCGTCGCCTTCTGCCCCCGAGTGAACACGTTGCTCCCAGATTGTCCAACCGGCGGCGCTAAGCGACAACGCGAAGAAAGGCACCAGCGGCAACAGATCGTGCCAGCTGAGCCGGCGCCGCAACCACCACAGACTCAAGGCTAGCACAACGGGCAAGGTAACCGTTGAGGGCTTGCTCAAAATAGCGAGTAACGCACACAGCAGCGCGACGGCGTAGGCGTAGACGTGAGCCTTCGAAAGCCGCGTGGCCGATCCGTTTTTTGAGGCAATATGAGCCGTCGAAGACGGAGCCGAAGCCTCCTTTGTTTCCAGCCATCGCAAATAAAAACGGATCGCTAGCAAAAAGAAGATGGCCGACTGGGTGTTCTTGAGTTCGCAGATCCAAGCGACGGATTCGACTTGAACAGGATGCAACGCCCAAAGCGCGGCCCCAAACCAAGCACCGCGCACATTCAGCTGGCGAAGCACCCGCCAGAGCAGCACGGCGGAGAACGCGTGGCAGGCAAGTGTGACCAGATGATAACCGAGCGGTTGCAGGCCCCAGAGCGCGTGTTGCAACCAGAAATTAGTCAGAACCAGGGGGAAATAATTCGCTGCAGCCGTAGTCCAGATTTCGCGAAGACCGAGCGGTCCGACGATAGTGGGATTAGCCGTAACGTGAAGATCATCGTCCCAGAGGAATTCACCCGGCAGCACGCCGTGATAAGCCAACATCACAGCCGCCACGAGGGAAAAACCCAAAATCAGGGAACGATCCAAGACGATTGCTCGAATCGACGCTGGTGAGATCGGCGGTCGCATGCGGGGTAAAAATAAGCGCAGGGATGAAGCGTACTCAAGGGCGCGCTGCGCGGATACAAAAAACGCCAGCCCGAAAGCTGGCGTTTTATCGCGAATATAAACTTAAACGCGGTGGTTAGAACTGGCCTTTGACACCGAAGACCCAGTTGGCGCCGTATTCTTCGATCTGGCGCAGATAACCGTTTTGGCCTTCTTGCGTGCCAGTGGGAGACTCATACCAACGGTCTTTCATGTTGGTGATATTGCGTCCTTGGACGTAGAGCGAAACGTATTTAGTGAGGCGCACCGTGATCGAACCGTCGAATTTGGTGATCTCGCCGACGTAGCGGCCGTAGGTGCTACTCTCGGGTTTATCATCGACCCAGATCATACCGAACGAGGCATTGAAGCGGCCGTAAGAATAACCGAGGCGAGAGGTCACGCGGTGTGGAGCGAGTTGTTGACGGCGGACATTGGCATAGGTGCGACCGTAAGTGAATCCAACGTTGATACCTCGCAGATAAGGACCAGGCAGAAAGCCGAGCGTCTGGTTGTAGCTGATGTCCATATTGCGCAGTTGTTCTTCTTTGGCGTTGTTGGTGCGCACGCGGAAAGTGTAGGGCGCGAAATCCGGATCATCGACGCCGAACTGCGAGGCAGAATAATCGAAATCTTGAATAAAATTACGCGCTTTGTCCTGCGAAAAGGAGATCGAGGCCTGACCAGGCGAACGACCTTCGAAATAGTAGGCAAGGCGCGTCTGGAACACTGTGTGAAACTCGGGGAGCAATTTGGCATTGGGCGTAGAAACACGCTGGTTGGTTTCGTCGATGTTCCAAGGGCCCGTGAGATCGTTAATCGGCGGACGAGCGATGCCTTTATTGGCACCGGCTTGGAATTCAAAGTTGGGCAAAATTTGGTATTTCATCAGCAGCGACGGAAACCAGTTTTGATAATTTGAAGTGCGGATTTTGCGCGGCTGGCTCTCGTATTGATACTTCATGCCGGCGATGGTGATGGGGCGGCCAGAATTAGTACCAACGGCGTTAACCGGGTAGCCGGCAGCGATGACGTCGGCTCGCGAAAGCGGATTGAGCTCGTCGAAGGTATTTTGGGTTTCCTCGAGGCGCACCCCGTAGCGGAACTGCAGCTTAGAGTTTACACGCATATCGGCTTGGAGGTAGCCGGCAGAAACAGTCTGCTGGAAGTCGCGCGGATTGGCGATAAAAGTGGTGTAGTAATTTTCCGGCGTCGCAGTGGAGACGAACCACTCGGGGTGTTCGCGGAAGAGTTTGGCCATCTGATTACGGCTTACGCGCGGTGGGACGCCTTGGACGCCGTTGATATTGAAGAGCGCAAACGAATTAACGTGACCAGACTCAAAAGGATTGGACGAGACGTAGGCAGAACCGAGGTTAGCCCAATTACCGAAAGTAGAGATGACGTTGGCGCCCGTGGTGGGACTAACGGTAGTAGTGTTGCCACCGGGCCCGTTGTAGGACCAGATGTTCCACGAGCTAAAGTCATTGTTGTCGCGGGTTTCTTCATCCCACTTGGCGCCAAATTTGATGGAAGTGGGAAAGCGCTGCATAAAGGGCAAGACCCACTTGGCATTGAGCGTACCGGTCCATTTTTCAGTGATCCAGGTGCGGTCGTCGTTAGTGATACGAGTACCACCCGCACGGCTATCGGTACTGTTGAAGTTGGCGAGATTGAACCAATCTGGACCGCTGGTCTGACGGATGGTCCACTCGGCGGAGCGGGGGCTCGCGCGAGTGGCCGACCAGCCACTGGCAATACCACCGCCCTCAGCGTTGGCGAAGCCGCGCTCAAGGGACTCGTAATTATTAACCGAGCGCGACATGGCGAGCGCACCGTCAACGATCCAGCCACCAATCTTGTATTCGAAACGAGGAGCAAACTGGCGGGTGTAGGTGAGCTTGGCAGAAGAACCACCGCCATTGTTTAAGGTGGCAACGTTGTTCACACTACCGCTAGCAGCACGAGTGGCCACGACGCTAGTGATGCCATCACCGCCGACCGTAGAGCGGCCGTTGTTGACGTTGGCGTTGTCATTAGCGGCGACGAAAGTGAAATTGCGGTTGAAAAACTCGCCATCAAAATAGCTGTAAACTAGGTTGATCGAGAGGGTCAGACGGGCGCTAGCTTTCCAGTCGGCGGTCAACAGCAGCGCGTCTTTGCGGATCAACTTGGGACCATCCTTGAAGTCGATTTGTCGGATCGTCATCGGACGATTGTCGCCTTGGGTGGGATTGGCCGTGCGGTTGTAGCCGTTGGTCATCAAGAGCTGCTCCGTAAAGGAATTCGACTGGCTGGCGCTGAGCAACACACCAAAGCGTTGGTTGAAGAACGATTCGGCGTACTCAAACTGGTAGTTGGGCTTCCACTTTTCCTCTTTGTAATCAGCGGGGCCTTGGGTCTGCGAAAGAGTGAATTCTTCGCTATTTAAATTATAGCCCACGTTGTAGGCGATACGGCGGCCTTTGCGCTCGAAGGCACGCTTGGTCTTCATGTTAACAGTGCCAGCAGGGGAGTCGGCATCGTTTTCGGGACTGGCAGTGCGGTTGATCTCAATGGAATCGATACTGGTAATCGAGAAGCCTTCAAAGCTCGTGGCGCGGGACGAGGCGCCACCACCACGGTTGGCATCAGCGCTGGCGGTGCGCATGCCGTCGAAGGACACGCCCACATATTGACCATCCATGCCGCCGAGGCGCGGGCCGCGAGGCTCCGATTCAACGTAATCGAGGTCGACGCCTGGAAGGTATTTAAGGAATTCACCGACGTTACCATCAGCGACATCGCCGAAAATGTCGGAGGATACCGACGTGGTGATGTTCATATTGCGGCGCTGCGCCATGATGGCCTTGGAGTTGCCCTCGCGCTCGGAGGCGACGGAGAAGGCCGCGAGCTGAATCACGCCGTCTTTGGAAACGGGTGGCGTGGCGGCCGTACTCACCAGGTTGATCTCACGAACGGCGGGCATGCCGGCGGTGACGGTGAACGAGTCGTTAACAGTGAGGTAACCAGAATAGGAAACCGAGATCGCAGCCGGGCCCGCGGGCACATCCGCAAATGAGAACGAACCGTCACTCTCAGAGAAGGTGATTTTGCTCGTGCCGTCCAAGCGGACCTGAGCGTTGCCCACGTATTCCTTTGAGACTGGATTATAAACTCGGCCTTGCACAGAGCCCGTGACCGTTTGGCCGTGAACCAAAGCAACTGCAAACAACCAGCCGCAGATCAAAACAATCAATGAGGGCAAACGCCAACGAAGAATTCCAGACTGATACATACAAGTAGGGTGTTAAGGGTGTAAAGCCGACGAGGGTAGATCGCAGGCAGTGCGGCAAAGGGGGGGATTCCGCTATCGGATGTAAAAAAAATTCCTATATGTTGCGCAAGATTATTAAAAAAGTTCGCAACCTTTTCAATTGATGAACGACAGCGCCTGTTCGCCATTTTATAACAAAAAAATCTAGGACCGTATTTTGCACCAAAACCCGATTTTAATAGCATCTAGCTACTGCTAAAATCGGCTTCGTAACCACGAATTAAACCTAGGAAACTGGTGTATATAACCCCGACTGAGCACTTCAGCCACCAGCGCTGCCTGGGCCCGTCCGACGCGCACAACATTCCCAAAGTAACACCGCCGCAGCGACCGAGACGTTTAAAGATTCAACTTTGCCCGTACCAGGGATCGTTACCAAACGCGTGCACGCCGCGACTACCGCAGGTGAGAGTCCCTCTTCCTCGTTGCCCATCACCAAAGCCACCGGCTTTTTCACTCCCGAGGAGGCCTCGGGCCGACCGCCCCGCGTCGCCGCACCGATAACTTCGTAGCCGGCCGCAGCCAAGTCCTTAGCCAGCGCCGCTATATTTTTAACCTGCCACAATTCGACGTGTTCGAGTCCGCCTTCAGCCACACGATGCGCGGCCTCCGTGGGACGAGCCGCCGTCGTAGCTTCCGCGAGCACGATCCGCTCGACGCCAAAAAAAGCCGCCGTCCGTGCAATCGCGCCAAGATTGTGAGCGTTGCCAATTCGATCGAGCACTAACACCGTCGCGCGCGCCTGCACCCAACCGCGGATCTGCTCCGCTGTCGGCGCGCGCAAGGCAGGCACCTGTACGATCGCCACAATCCCACCGTGGTGAATCGATCCCGAGATTTTCTCCAGCTCCGCCGGCGGGACACAGCGGTAAACTTTTTTGGCCGCCGCGAGCACCTGGCTCATAGCACCGACTTTTCGGCTCGTAGGCTCGTCGAAAAAGAGCCGTAAGATCGAGGCTGGGTCGCGCTCAAACCGCGCCTTCACAGCCGCGAGGCCGCAGATTTTAAGCTCATCCCGCGGCGGTAGCCCGCCCGAGCGCTTCACTTGTTTTGCTGTCGCAGGCGCAACAGCCAGCAATCCGGACCGACCCACAAAATCCGTCAACGGTCGCGCCTGAGTCGCGGGCCGGCGCTGAGATTCTGAACGTTGAAAATGGGCCATGTGAGTAGATTGACCCGCGCCCGCGGGTAAAACCAAACAAAACTTTAATACCCTTAAAACCCTTTGAAATGTTTCGGATCAGCGGGGTCCTGGTAGCGCGTCGTATAAGTCTTATTGCTCGCCGCGAGTTTCAGGAACGCATCGATGGGGACAATTTCGACGGGACCATCCAGTTGCTTTGTGATTTCGACGAGGCTATTAACGTCGTTGGACTCGCGCACGTGAACGAGCAGGAAATAAGGACGCTTGGCGTTGAGCGCGATGAGTTCGTTGAGATCGGCTGCAACTTCTTCGCGTGGACGACGCGGATCGATGTAATAATCGTAAGAAATCATCGCGCGGGTATCGCGCAAATCGCGCGTGCGGGCGGGCCCGTAGCCATTGATGAAACCAATTACGTCGGGAAATGCTTTGTAATAACGATCGACGGTTTCCTTGGTGAGATCGGCGTTGCCTACATTTCCATCGGCCGCAGAGTTGTCCATGATCTCCATGATGTGTTCATCGAGTGTCGCCATGAGCTGGCGGGCATCCGCCATCAAGAGTTCAAATTTATCCGCCGGAATGTGATTGGGATACATGTAACCGGGACCAGAAAGACCACCGATAAAGTAATCGTTCTTCGTCGCACTTTCGTGAAAATATTCCAGCGCCGCCGGCGAGAACTTAGTCCAGTTGACCGTCACTTGCCAGCCGAAGGGCAATTTGCCGCGTCCGGGTTTAGTCCACACGCCAATACCAATGCTGTCGGATTGAACGAAGGAGATGTAGACTTTCGGCTGCGCGGTGAGTTTTGCATCGAGCGCAACCTGGTGATTGTTGGTAAACTTAAAACCCGGCGTAAACGTGAACTGGCAGTTGAAACTGAGGTTAGGTAAATTATGCAGCCCCTCCATGCGCAAGCCATAGCCCGAAAGTAGCGTCGTGTGCTGTTCCTCAGTGTCCTTACCATAGGAATGCCAACCGAAAACGGTGCCGAGCGGTGTCATCTCAGAGAATAGTTTTTTTCCCAGCGCGACTTCTTCGGGGTGTATTGGATTGGCCGAGAGATCGTGGAAGAACATTTTTTGACGCACGCCCCAATCTGCCATCGCCGGCATCCGCACCGCGCCCACGTGACCCCCCATCAACATAATCGAATCGTGAGTGCAACGCGCCCAGTAGCGCGCGTAGGCGTCGCGATAAATCTGCGCGTCTGTCTGCCCCGTGTAGCGACCGCGCAAGTCATCGATGCGCTTCAGGCCAAATTTCTCCACCTGTGCGACCTGCTCAGCCGTGACCACCAATGCGTCCTCGAGGCCGGCAATCGTAAAAGCGACATTCATCGTCGCCGGCACCGCGGGTTCCCAAATCACGTAGCCCTTAGCGTGGCGACCGAAAAGCGTGAGCGCGGCCTCGGCGGTTTTTAACTCAGTAAAAACGACGCCGTGCTTGCGTTGATAAAATTCGAACAGCGGCCCCGTAATCTCCCACTGGAACTCCTTCGGGTGGACTATGTAGAGCTGAGGCGAGGCGCGATTCGCGAGGCCTTGCAGGCTCAAGAGCATGATTTTTTCCGGCAGGCCCTTGGCCACGAGCCAGTCACTGTCAAAATTCATGACCCAAGAGGCGCGCGCAGCCGGCTTAACCGGAGCGGCGTCAGTCCCAGCGGCCCGCAAGCAGGACCAGGAAAACACAACGCAAACCAGAGCTATGATGATGCGACGCATGGCTTATTTCTCCCCGGTGACTTTGGTGAAACGATAGACGAGAGGCTTGCCCCGAGTACTGTGAAGCTCAATGAGCAACAATTCTTGATCGCCCTCGATCAGGCGCAACTCTTGGTAAATCCGCATCGGACCCGTGCCCTGCGAACTCTCGATCTGTGGCGTCGCCTCCACTCGCAGCGTACGCTCACTATCGAGCCACTCTGCCCGCACCGGCGTTAGCGTTCCTCGTACCGCGTACAACGCCATGTGGCGTTGTTCGACGCGGAAAAAATCCGGCAATGTCGTTGGCTTCGCCGTATCCACAGCATTTGTGGCTGTAAGTTTCGTCGTGCGCCATTGCATATCGTGCCGTAGGTCGACTCGCGTACCCTCGAGCGATACGACAAGGTCCCATGCCGTCCATCCATCCAGAGCCGTACTGCGCTTCGGATCGAGCCGCCAACGTCCGGCCAAAGCCGGATTAGCCGCCCAGGCCGCCAACGGCAGCACCAACAACAACCCCAGCGCTTTCCAAGATATGAATTTCATGGCTGACCCCATCAACACCGCCCCGGGCCCGAATGACTAGGTGAAAGTATCTGAAAATTCAAAAAATCAGGCCCGCGCCTGCACCACGCCGACCACGGTGAACTCCTCGCGATCATGATATAGATGACGCACGAGGAAGCCTGGCGCATAGCGCGACAAGGGCGAATCCGCCGCGTGCAACTCCCGCAACAACGCCACCGAATCCACGTGCCCAAACTTTAGATTAAACACAAACCGCCGGCACCAGCCGCGCGCGAGCCAGGGCTCGACGAGGTTTTTCATCACGTGGTGCGGCTCCTCGAGTAGATCACAAAACATCCAGTCGTACGCCACGTTTTCCTCAAAGTTGAAATGAAACGCATCGCCAAGGCGGTGCTCGATCAGCGGATGCCCGAGCGCCCCGCCTTTGAGCGGGCCGTTGTCTACCGCGATCACGCGCGCACCGCGTTTCGCCGCACTATAACTCCAACCGCCCGGCGCCGCACCGAGATCGACGACCGTTTCTCCCTCTTGCGGCTCAATCCCAAGCACCACGAACGCCTCTTCGACTTTTAAATAACTCCGCGACGGCGCCGCGTCATCATCGGCCATGCGGCGCTGCCCGTGGATAAACGCATCCCGCGCGACATACACGCGCCCGAAATCCGTAAACCACACAAACAGCCCACGCGCCTCCCCCAGCCCGCGCGGCAGATCCGCCACCGCGAGCTTCGCGACGCGGGCCAGCCGTTTTTTCAACTGCTCGTGAAACGCTTTTTCCACGCCGCTCATCCGGCGCCCGAGCCCGACTAATTCTGCCGGCCCGCCAAACACACACGGCCACGCCGCCTCGACGCGTTCGCCGCGCAGGCTCGTCAGGAAAAATTCCACGATTTGATTAGCCAG
>CANHAH010000017.1 GCA_947458705.1 Opitutia bacterium
CGGCTCGATGCCGGCGCTCAAGTGGATGCAAGGCATCGGCCGGCCCGGTCGCGGGGCGCCTCGGCGCGTGCTCGTCGCCGGCTGCGGCACGGGCGTGGAGGCGTTGGTGTTGCGGCGCCAATTACCGAAGGCGGAAATCGTCGCGGTGGATTTCAGTCCGCGCTCGATCGCGGTGGCGCGGAAATTGGAACGCGTGGCGAAAGTCGGACGCGCGATCACGTTTCAAGTCGCCGATCTCACGGATGCAAAGTTGGCGAAAAAAATTGGCGGCGATTTTGATCTGATTACCTGTCACGGCGTGTTGAGTTACATTCCTGAACCGGCGCGGGCGTTGCGCGCGTTGGCCACGTGTCTGGCGGCGGGCGGCGCGCTTTATCTGGGCGTTAATGGCGCGGGGCATCCGACGACGACCTTGCGGCCGTGGCTGCAGAGTTTCGGCATCGACGTCAGCGAGATGAAAGAGGAGCGGCGACTACGGGCGTTGCTACAGCTCTGGGATGCGTTGCACGACGACGATCTCGGCGAACTCTCGACGATGCCCACAAGTTATTTGGCGGGCGATGTATGCGGGGCGTTTTTTAATAATGGGTCGCTGGCATATTGGCGGACGCAGGTGCGTCACAGCGGCTGGGATGTAGCGGGCACGGCGATTTTGCCTGCGGCGCTGCGGCTTGTGATGGACGGCGGGCGGGAGCGTCCGTTGTTTCCAGCGGAGCCGGGCGAGATGGCGGCGCGACTGGATGCGGTGCGGCCGGCGGGTTTTCACCGGATGATGTTGCGCCGCGTGGAGCCGCGGGAAACCGCGCGGATTTGGACCGGACTTTATACCGTCAAGTACGGCGCGCGGACGGCGCAGTTTTTCAGTGCGACGCTGGGCGTGCGTTTTGAGGACGAGCTCACGGCGCCGCAGATCGCGGCATTGAAATCATTGGCGACCAAAAACGGCGCGCCGGAGGGCTGGGAGAAACTCTGGACGCGTAGCGACGCGGGGCGCCGGATGTTGTGGCGTTGGACCGGTCTTGGCGTGGTATCGGCGCAGTTCTTAGGCAGATGAAAAACTCGGGCAGCCTTTGTTATTCGGCGCGACGCTTTCGCTGCTAGCGTGACCGCGGTCTAGTTTGTCTGTGCAGGAGCAAATATTTGCCGTCACGCCTAATTGAAAGTGAGGAGCGAGGCCAGAGAGTAAATAAACAGAGCTTGTCGGATGGCGCTTTATCAGGATTTAGCCAGCGCTTGCCGATCAACATGCTATCGTCCAAGATTCCTCTCATGAGCACGGTCCAAGAAATCGAAAAAGCCATCCAAGGATTGCCAGAGAGCGATGTTCGCACTCTCACGCAATGGCTCGATGACTATGCCGAAAGTAAATGGGACAAGCGAATCGAAGCTGATGTGGCTCAAGGCAATCTCAAGCGTTTGGCCGAAGAAGCTCGTGCTGCTCGTGTCACCGGCATGCGTCGCCGCTTTCCTTGAACTCTTTTTTGCACCGAACGCTTTTGGGCTGGTTATGAAGCGTTGCCGGCGAGTGCCCGCTTAACGGCTGATAAAAACTACGGGTTGTGGCGCCAGAATCCTCAGCATCCCTCGTTGCGTTTTAAATCCGTGGGTGAGGGTTTTTGGTCGGTGCGGGTGGGAAAACATTATCGTGCCTTAGGCCATCGCGAAGGAGACGAAATCACTTGGGTGTGGATCGGTTCGCACGCCGATTATGATCATTTGCTGACGGTGCTCAAAAAGCAGACAAAAACCTGACGCGCCGGGTCCACTCTCGACCGTCCAGATTGGCTGACTTCTTAAAGACTCCGCCCACGGAGCGGTGCGGGCTAACTCTCATTTTACTTAACAAGGCCTTTGATCTAAATCAGGGTGAATTAGCCGAGGTTTTTAAGTTTCAGCACGCGGCGGGCGTTTTCGAAAAGGAGTTTGCGCTCGGCTTTTTTGTTGGGGGCGAAGCGGCGGACGGACGCGATTTGCTGGATGCCGGAGCAGGCGGGGCCGTGGCCGACGGGATCGGAGCAATCGCTGCCATAGAGGAGTTTGTCTTGGTGGCGGGCGAAGAAGGCGCGGGCGTGGTCTTCGTCTCGGAGGAAGGCTTGGAGGCCGGATCCGGCGGAGAGGTCACCGTACATGTTCGGATAATCGGAGAGGAGGCGATCGGTGATGCCGCCGGGTGTGACGGGGCCTTTCGGGTAGAGAACTTTTTCGTCGTAGTTTTGAGAAATGTTGCCCCAAAACGTTTGCGCGTGGCCGATGAAATTCACAGTGGGGAATTTCTCGAGGATGCGGTGGAAGCGTTTGATGTCGTGGTTGTATGAGCCCTGCTGGAAATGCATGAGCACAGGCACATCAAACTCGGCGGCGAGGGCGGCGATGCGCTCGGTGGCAGCAGAGTCGCAGGCGACGTCAAATTTTTGTTCACCGATGCCGATGGCGCCGGCTTTGAGCTGGCGGCGTATGACCTCGATGGCGTCGGGTTGATCGGTGACCTCGTTGGCGAACCAGCGAAAACGGTCGGGATATTTTTCGGCGAAGGCTTGGGTTTCCGGATAAGGATTAACGCCGGCGGCCAGGCCCAAGCGGGAGCCGGCGGGAAGAAGAATCGTGAGGGAAATCCCCATGGCAGCTTGGTGCGCCATCATCTGTTCAGCGGTGCGTTTGCTGTAGGGAATATGTTGGTGGATATCGATGATCGGTTCGGCGACGGTGGGTTGTTCGCTGGCGGCGAAGAGACTTGGGCGGGCGAGCGCGGCGGCGCCGAGCAGTGTGGCGCTGGAAGTGAGGAAATCGCGGCGGGATAGATTTGGGGTACGCATAGAAAATATGGGGACGGCGGACAGGATAAATTATTTTAACGTTTCGATAAACGTGAGCAGGTCGGCCATGTCGCTGACGGAGAGGCCGGCTTCGAGGCCTTCGGGCATCAAGCTTTGGCCGGCGGAGGAACTGCCGCGAATGTTGGCGCGAGCGAGGGTGATTTCGCCGCCACCCATGATTTTTAAAGAGAGGCCGGTGGCGTCGTCGCGGGCGACGATACCAGTGTAGGCGTTGCCGTCTTTGGTGGCGACGTCGTAGGCGATGTAGTGCGGTGCGACTTCTTTATGCGGCTCAAGAATAGCGGTGAGGAGTGCTTCGCGACCTTTCGATTTTACGGTGATCAGATCGGGGCCCACGGCTAAACCTTCGCCGCCGGCGCGGTGACAGACGAAGCAACGGCCCTGGTAAATCGTCTGGCCGCGAGTGGCGTTGCCGGCGGCGGTGAGGGACGGTTGGAACGTGGCGGTGACCTCGGCGCGCGAGGGCGGAATGACCGAGCTGAGCGCGGTGCGGGCAAGGGCGGCGAGTTTGGCGCTTTTGTGGTGCGCGAGCGCTTGAACTTGGGCGGCCGGAATATCAGTGGGTTTGATGGTGCGGGCTTGGATAGCTTGGAGTAGCGCGGTGGCGCGGTCTTCGCGGGCGATGAGGGCGGCGAGCGCGGCGTCACGGGCCGGTGGGGTCAAAACGCGCCAATAAGTCGTGAGCGCGGTGGTGACGGCGGGCAGGGGGTGCTGCGCGAGGACCTTGATCGCGGTGGTTTGCAGATCGGCGGGTTGGCCGGCGGTGAGACTGGCGAGAAGGGCGGGCTGGGCGGTCTCGAAAGGCGCGACCTCGAGGAGCGCGAGCGCGGCGAGGCGTTCGGCGAGAGCAGCTTGGGCGTTGGCGGCGGTTGTAGCGGCGCGGGTGAAAACAGCGGTTAGTTTTCCGGCGGAGTCTGCGGCGGTGATCGTGGTGTGGGCGCGGCGAAGGCCCTCGCCGAGCGCGCGAAGCCAGAGCGGGTTGGTGCCGGGTTGGGCGACGAAGTCGATCAGTGCGGCGCGTTCGACGGCGGAGCTAGAGGCGGCACGGATCTCGATGAGTTTGGCGACGAACGGGGCAGCGGCTTGCGCGGTGGCGAGCTGGCGTGTGAAGGCGGGTAGAAGCGTGGCGTTGAGCGCGTCGGGCGGGGCGCTGAGGAGCGCGGCGGAGATCCACGCATCGGCGTGGTCGCGGGCGGCGAGTTGGGTAAAGGCGGGGGCAAGAGCGGGGGCGACCGGGAGCGTAAAAGCGAGTTGCAGGCGAACGCGCGGGTCGGAGTCGTTAACGAGCGTGGTGAGTTGGGCGACGAGCGCGGGAGAGGGCGCGGCGCGGGTGGCGAGTTTTTCGGCGTAGAGGATGGCGTGTTCACGCAGGCGGGCGTCGGGGCTCTGTAGGGCGGGGAGCACGGGGGCTTCCGTGAGCGCGCCGAGGCCGTCGAGAACACCGAGGGCGTGATGTTGAGCGAGGGGTGAAGTGGCCGTGCGGAAAAGGGCGATAAGAAGCGGGACAGCGCTGGCGTCTTGGCGTTCATACAGGAGGCGGGCGGCGGTGTCGCGGTGCCAACCGTTGGGGTGGGCGAGGGTGGCGACGAGTTCGGCGATGGAAGCGGAGCCGAGGGCGACACGGGCGCGGCGTTGCCACGTCGAATCGTCGGGTACGAGGCGGTAGAGGCGGCCACGGGTATGACCGTTGTTCAGATCGAGGTGTTGCTTGATTTCTTGAGGGACACTCCATGGGTGTTCAATGACCTCGCGGTACATGTCGCAGAGGTGCAGCGTGCCATCGGGCGCGTTGGCGAAATTTACGACGCGCACCCACGTATCGGTGCTGGCGGCAAATTCGTAGCCTTGCTCGTCGGCGGGGCGTCGGCCGATCAGGCTCACGCCGTCGGGGGAGATTTTTTTACGGTGAACGAGTTGGCCACCGGCGTCGCCGCTGAAGGTATTGTTCACAAAATCTTCGCCGTAGGCGTCGCCGCGGAAAACGGTGGTGCCGGTGGCGCCAGTGAAGTAACCGCTCACGCGGCCGCCGCCTTCGACCATGCCCTTGACGACTCCGCCGATGCGCCAGCGCGTGCGAACGATGCGCCAAGGCTCATCGGGGCTGATGCGGAAGACCTCGGCTGCTCCGCCGTCGGCGGCGATGCTTTGGCGGGCGGGTGGGGTGGTGAAGAACGGGTTACGCGCGGCGTAACGTTCGTCGTAGAGGAAAAACTGGAGGTGGTCGGAGTTGGAGCAGGCAAATTTGCGGCCGTAATTGTCCAAGCTCATGCCGTATTGGGCTCCGCCGGCTTCGAAGCCGAAGGCGTACGTGCGTGGGTCGAACCAGAAATCGCGGGCGGCGAGTTCTTCGGCGGGGAGATCAGGGCGTTTTGGGCTGCTGATGGCGCCGCGGTTGCCGAGACCGCCTTGGAGGTGGATGCGGTTATCTTGGCCCCAGACGAAGCTGTTGAGCATAGCTTGGACGTTGAGGGCTTTCAGGCCTGTGCCGAAACCGGTAAACGCAATTTCGCGCACCTCGGCGCGACCGTCGCCGTCGCGGTCCTCGAAGCGCCAGATATTCGGCGTCGCAGCGACAAAAAGTCCGCCATTGGCCCAGATCAGACCGGTGGGAAGCGGAAGATCATCGGCGAAGACGTTACTGGTTTCGTAGACGCCGTCGCCGTCTTTGTCTTCGAGCATTGAGATGCGACCGAGGTGCGGGGTGGCATCGCGGCGCTCGGAATAATCGATCATCTCGCAAACGAACATGCGGCCATTTTCGTCGAAGGTGATAGCGATGGGGTCGCGAACTTGGGGTTCGTTCGCGGCAAGTTGGAGTTTGAAGCCGGGTTTTACTTTCCAGGTGGCGATCGCGGCGGCGGGTTCGACCGGAAGATAGCGGGGAAGCTCTTTGGCGGCGTCGAAGGTGGTGCCGACGATCGCAGCGGGCGCGGAGGGGTTGGGATTGCGCGTTGTAAGGGCGTCGGCGGCAAAGGCTGGGGTGCACAGAGCGGCGAGGGTGGCGAGATGAAGGGTTTTCATAGGTCGAAGGGCGACGCGGCAATCCGTCTGGCTTTGATAGATCGCAGAAGAGGCGGAAGGCAACCGCAGGCACCGCTTAGGAGAATTTCTTTTTTCAAATTCAGCGTTCAGATGAAAAATCACGAGGGGCGGGGGAGTGATGGGCTTTAATCGATGCGCCGTGGATCCGGGGTATTGTACTATTCTCTAGACCCAGCGCTGGGTAGGTGAATGACTGCTCTGTTATGTTGTCTGCATTCCCGATTTCTTCTCAAAAAATTCAGCACCGATTAGTCGGATTAAGCTGCTCGCTGCTGTTGTTCTCGATGAGCAGCAGTCTAGCCAGCGCTGAAGAAGCCGTGCGCAAATCCGCTGAGGCTGCGTCTGTGGCCAAAGAGCGTGAAGACACTATCTCTCTTAATGTCTTCGAGGTGCGCTCCGATTCCGATTCGAGTTATGGTGCGCTCAACTCCAATTCGATCACGCGCTTCAACACCGATCTCTCGCGCATGCCGATCTCGGCGGATATTTTCACCGAAGCGTTCATGGCCGATATCGGCGCCCGCACGATCGAGGACATGGTGATGAATTACGTGGCTGGGGCCGGTTTCGATTCCGAAAACAACACCACGGTCGGCAACACTCAACCCGGTGACCGCAACGCCAACTCCAATATCAAACTCCGCGGCCTCTCCACGCCCACGCTCCAACGCGACGCCTTCATGCCTAATAGCGGCATTGGCACCGGCGTGAGCAGCACGTTCGACGTCGAGCGCGTTGAAGTTATCAACGGCCCCCAATCTCTGCTTTATGGTAACGGCGGCGCCGGCGGCGTCATAAATACCGTCTCCAAACAGGCTCGTTTTGGCCGCAAACCTTCCGGCTCGATCTCCGTGCGTGCGGACGAATTTGGCAACGCCATGGGCCAGCTCGATTTTGGTGCAGGCTACAAAAACCTCGCGGTCCGCGTCGCCGCTACTCGCGAACGCGTCGGTGGCCGCCGCGACAACGTTTATGGCGACCTCAACGCCGTTTACGCTCAATTCGCTCTCCGCGCTGGCGGCACCGTGTTTCGCCTCAGTGCCGAACACGCTGATTATAACCGGCTGATCTCCGGCGCTGCCACTACCTACACGGCCAAAAGTGCGACCGACGACGTGCGCAACGGCCAATACCTCAGTTACCTGCTCGCCACCAACCAGCTCGCCAAATCAGCCACCGGAGTCAGCGGCGGCGGTTTCATTGGTAACGGCAAACTCAATTGGCAGACGCTTAATTCCTACGAAGGCGACCTTAAGGCCGAGCGCACCATCGGACATTTTGTCACGCTCATGGCGGAGAGTCGCTGGAATAAGTGGCTCTCGAGTGAAGTGGCCGTCGGTTATCGCGATGAGCGTCGTACCCTGCGCGCCAGTGCCGGCAGCACTATGCTCGCGCCCAACAATGCCACCAATCCGACTGGAGATTGGGCCATGACCCAAGCTACTTCCCTCAACGACCGTACCACCGACGGTCCAGCGCGCATCAAATCTGTCCGCGCTTCGCTCATCGCCAGCAACCTCTTGTTTAAAGGCGCTATAAAGAGCGACACCATCGTCGGCGCCGACTTTAACCGCCGAGACGACGCCTCCATTGATTACTATTATTATCAAACGAATGCCGCCGGCCAGACCATCATCAACACCGCTACCGCCTCCAATCTCGAATTTGGCCGCACCGTACTCGGAACGCCAACTCGTTTGACTTGGGCGGTCGGTGATGGCCCCAAGCGCAACCCGTTTTGGCAACCGTTCGCGACGCAGGTTTCCTACAACGGCACCAACTGGGCCAAGGGCCTCGCCAACTTCTCTGATCCCGCGCTCATCTCCCCTAGCAATCCACTCGGCCTGCGTCTCGGCGGTCGCCAATACTTGAACCGTCACACGATCAACAAGGGTATCTTCGGCGCCAATACGCTCTCGCTTTTCAAGAGTCGCCTCGAACTTCTCAGCGGCTTCCGCATCGCTCCCGTGTACCGCGTCCAATATAATCAAGGCGTCGCCACCCCGATCAACGGCGACTATCAGACGACCGCACTCATTAAAAAAACCGCCGCCAGCTTTAGCGTCGGCGCCAACTATGCGCTTACCTCCGCGCTTCGCGTCTACGCCAACGTTTCCGATTCCTACAACCCGCCGGCCGCGCAAGCCAACGATCCTTACGGCGCCGGCCCCAAAGTCGCGCATGGCTTCGGCAGCGAAACCGGCCTGAAACTTACCAATGCCACGGGTACGCTTTCGGGCACGCTCGCGTATTACAAAACCAGTTCAAAAAATGAACAGTACGCGATCACCAGTACGCTCCAACTCGCGATCAATCCCACTGGCCTGAACGGCCAATACAATTACTCGAGTGTCTGGATCAACGTCGACCGCAAGAGCGAGGGTGTGCAACTCGCCCTCACCGCCGCCCCCACGAAAAATTGGCGCATGCGTTTTTCCGCCTCCGAAACCCTCGGTACGATCGGCACGAGCAAAAGCTACGGCCAACTCTACAACGACCAATTCTACGCTAACAGTGCCGGCCAAGTGACCTACAAGAACGGCTCCCCGGTTTACGTCTTACCGGTGTTTAACAAAGCCACTCCGGTGGTTGCTGCTAACGCCACGGGCGCGGTTCCGCTGACGATCGCCATGATGAGTGAGCGCACCAACACCTATTACGCCAACCCCGCTGTCATCACGGGCGCGATCAACACAGCTTCCAATGTCGCGCTCGTCCTGCGCAGCTCCGATCCGGTTGGTGGGCCGATTTTGACCGGCGCGACCGGGCTTCCGATTTCCGCGATACAGATTAATCCCGGCTTCGCGGTACCCAGCTCGATTCCAGTCGCGGTGGCGGGCGAACAGACGGTTGGTTATCCAAAGTTTAATTTTAACTTCACGCAGATGTATACTTTCAGCGCGGGCCGCCTAAAAGGTCTGCGTCTG
Organism: Opitutia bacterium; assembly: GCA_947458705.1. GTDB lineage: Bacteria > Verrucomicrobiota > Verrucomicrobiia > Opitutales > Opitutaceae > Tous-C4FEB. Next base: position 8,804 of record CANHAH010000017.1, read on the forward strand.
GGTGGTACCGTCACGCGCACGTGGAAAAACGCCGCTTATTATTATTTTCCCACCGGTGTCGCCGTCGGCGCTACGCGCGAGATTTATTATCGCCCCGATCTGCTCCAGTTCCACCCCGTCGCTGGCTATAGCTGGAAACAAGGCCGCTTCCCAGTTTCAGTGCAGCTCAACGTGAGCAACGTGTTTAACACCTATAACGTGCTCGTGATGCCTAACCCGACCACCGGCTTTAACGGGCCGATGATCGCGACCTTAGATAATCAACCGCGCGCTTACACGCTCTCAACCACAGTCAGTTTCTAATTATCACGTTTAGTGAGTGGAGCCCAGTGGGCTCGGAAGTTGTGGGACGGATTCACCGCTTCACGCCAACCCCCAAAGCCTGACCCCGTCCGGCTTCCCTTGGAGTGGTCGGAAACGCAGGGCGTTGTCCGCTCTTGCCTCCGGTCGTTTCCTGCGTCGTCGTCGGCGTGTTGTATGGACAAGCAGACCGTAATCAATGCGCTCGCTCTGCTCGGCCGAAAGGCCGAAGCGCGCGGCATCGCACCGGAAATCGCGATTTACGGTGGCACGGTGATGATGCTCGCCTACCGTTTGCGTGAAGGCACTCAGGATGTGGACGCAGTTTTTCGGCCGCGTGAGAACCTCCAGCCGCTTATTGTAGAGGTCGCGGCAGAACTGAACCTCGCCCCCGATTGGCTCAACGACAACGTCAGTCAATTTGCACCCAACGCCGGACCGGCGACGAATATCGCGTTCGAAGAGTTGGTCGGTTTGCCGGGGCTCCGTGTTTCCCGGCCTTCCGCTCGCAAGATGCTCGCAATGAAAGCCCGGGCGGCGCGACTGCCGCGACCCGGCCACGGCGGGGACTTGCACGACCTGGCGTTTTTAATCAAACACACACGGCGATTCGCTCGACGACCGCCAGAGGCTCGTCGCGGAACGTGCGTTGGAGATCGCCTATGAACCCCGTCACCCAACGCCCTAAAAGCCTCTGCGAAATTGCCGAGCGCGCCGACTCGATCGAGGCGTGGGGCCTCGCACTGGGCGACTTGCTCGACGAGATCAATTTCCGTCGCGGGCGCAGTGTGGTCATTGCCTCGTGTTTGCAGGCGGAGCCGCCGCTCTTGCGTGGAAAATTTGCCCAGGGAGAGGTGGCGGACGCCTTTGCCGCTGCGTTGGCAGAATACCTCGCGGCGGAACATTTGCGCGATAAAGCGCCGCCGTGGACGCGGGGGCGTGAACGATTTCTCGCGCCGCCGTGGTTCGCCGATGATTCGCCGAAGTTGCGCGACTATCTGCTGACGAGCGCACCGCTGACGTTTCGGGACCACGGGGTCTTTATCGATGCCATTTCGCTCAGCCGCGCCTGAATCGCTAAGTATTGTCCCGAACTAATATACTTTATCCTGGCACGCCTGAAGTTACCCGATCGGAGAGCTAGGGGTGAATGAAAGAGCTAACCGTTGGTGGTGTGGATCAAGGGGGAGCGGCTGCGCTCATATGATCCTCGAGCCGGCGGAGCGAGGGATATAAGCGTTTGGCCACCGCCGCTTTGAGAAGGCCGCCGAAGCGTTCGACCGGATTAAGTTCAGGACACTAGGTTGGCAGCACTCGTAAGTTGCTCGGCAAACGAACATCAGCTTTGGGCCGATGGAGCGACCGCAACTGCCTGCGTATAAAACGCAGGCTTCATCAACACCGGACTTACCTTTAGGAAGGTTGCGTCACATTCACACCCCCCAGCCACCGCGGTAGTGATCGCGGGTGAGCCACTGAGAGCTGCCGCCGCTGGCGAATTTATTTTTCGCGGGATTCCACTTGGCGTTGGCGCCGTAGCGGTAGGCAAAATTCATCACGTGGCACGCGATCGCGCTGCGGGCGCCGATCTCGACGTCGCAGATTGGACGCTGGCGCGAGCGCACGCAGGTGATGAAATCCTCGAAGTGGCTCTTGCTGTTGTAGAGTTTCACTTTGGCATTCGCTAGGTACTCGCGCTCGGTAAGCGTGACTTCGCGCTCCATGGACGTGCCCTTGTCGGTTTCTTTGTCCCAGAATTTATGGACCGTTTTGCCGTCCATGATTAGCTCGAACTTACCGCGATTTACGTGGCAGACCCCTTCGGTGCCGTAGAAAGAGACGCCTTTGCCGCGGACGTGCGTGAGCACGGTTCCGTCAGCGTAGACAAGTTGCGCGCCACGTTTGGCGGTGGCCCAATTTTGCGGGGCGCGGACCTCAACGGGCCCGCTGGCATCGGCGTTGAGCGCCCATTGCGAGATGTCGATATGGTGTGCACCCCAGTCGGTGATCATGCCGCCGCCAAATTCCCAAGTTAGGCGCCAATCGGGATAATTATTGTGGATACCGCGTGGGCTGAGTGACGGGTTGTAAGCGACGAGTGGGCCTGGGCCGCACCAACGATCCCAGTCGAGGCCGGGTTCCATTGGTTCGGCGGGTAGGGTGTACGGCTTGGCGGGATCGCCGAAGGAAACATGGATCGAATCAACGCGGCCCAGGACCCCGTTGCGTACGAGCTCGGCGGCGATACGGAATTCTTTCGATGAGCGTTGCTGGGAGCCTACTTGGAAGACGCGATCGGCCTTGCGCACTTCTTTCACGAGCTCGACGGCTTCGTGGACGTTATAGGTGAGTGGTTTTTCGCAATATACGTCTTTGCCGGCACGAACGGCGGCGATGGCGATGTAGGCGTGCCAATGATCGGGTGTGGCGATGATGACGATATCGATATCTTTGCGTGCGATGACTTCGCGAAAATCGTTGTACGCCGCACAGCCTTTGTAGTCGGCGCCGGCTTTGGCGGTGTAGGCGGTATCGACGCGCTTTTTGGCGTGCTCGCGGCGGGTTGTGTCGACATCGCACACCGCGAGGACTTCAACATCGTCGCGGTTGAGACAATTGCCGAGGTGGCTACCCATTTGTTTGCCCATGCCGATGCAGCCGATGGTGAGGCGTTTGCTCGGGGCGCTCTCGGCGGACCAGACGCGGTTTGGTAAAATCAGGGGTGCTGAAAACAGAACGGCCGAGGTTTTGAGAAACGCGCGGCGGTTGGGTTGGGGAAGATTCATATTGGGGTAATTTAAAGGGTAATAAGTTTTGGTGCCGTCGGCTTAGTATTCGCGGTCCCGTTTCCGTCCGGGTTCGGGAATGGGATAAATTCCTTGGGCGTCGGGCATGAGCGGAGAGGCGCTTTCGAGGGTGAGTTTGTCGACGCCGGGCGCGAGCTCGACGGTGCTGTTAAAAAACGCATCCCAAGTGATCTCTTGGCCGGTGTGCGCGGCGAAGCGGCCCATCGAAGTGGCCACGCTGGCTTCGACGCCGCGTTTCACTTCGTTAAACGGGGTGTCGTGTCGGATGGCGTGGGTGAGGGCGTTCCATTCGTTTTGGTAAGGATCGCGCTCGGCGGGTGCGACCTCAGAGGTCCACAGCATTCGCTCGGGCACCGGAAGTTGGCCTGAGTAAATTGAAGACGGCAGACCGCAGTCGCCGTTTTTGGCGGCGACGGCCATGCCTTTGCTACCTTGGACGTGGCTAAAATACATGTCGTTGCAGCCGGTGACGCAGCGCCCGTCCATCAGCATTTTTCCGCCGTCGGCGAAGGTGTATTCTACGGCGTAGGAATCAAAATTTTGGTCGATGTAGCGCTCGCCCTTGGGGCTGTGACGATAGTGGCGGCCGCCGAGCGCCTGAGCTTTGACGGGCCAGGCGTTTTTCATCCAGCAGAGGTGATCGATGTGATGGATGTAGAAATCGCTGTAACAGCCGCCACTTAGCCAGATGAAGCTGTGGAAGCGTTTGATCTGGTACATCAGATCGGTGAGCGGTCCGGGATTGGCTTCGGAGAAAGCGGAGGCGAGCGGGCCAGCCATGCGGTAACCGCGCATGAGGATGACATCCCCGATCTGGCCGTCGCCGATGCGTTGGTGGAGCTCTTGCATCGCGCGGCTGTGGCGCGACATCAGGCCGACGCCCACTTTGAGGTTTTTTGCGGTGGCTTGCGCGGCGAGGTCGATCATCCGGCGCGAGGTCGGGCCGTCGGCGGTGAGCGGCTTTTCCATGAACACATTGAGCTTCTTCTCGATCGCGTAGGCGAAATGCACCCAACGAAACGCGAGCGGTGTGGTGAAGATGGCGATGTCGCCGGGCCGCAGGCAATCCATGGCGTGTTTGTACGCGTCGAAGCCGATGAACTTGCGGTCTTCGGGCACGTCGACGTTAGCGGCATGTTTCCGTTTTAACGCATCGTAGGCGGTCTTGAGACGTGGTGCGAACACATCGGCCATGGCGACGAGTTTGACCGGGCCAGTGTTGACGGAGAGGGCGTTGGACGCCGCGCCGGCGCCGCGACCGCCGCAACCGATTAGGGCGACTTGGATCGTGTCGGTACCTTGCGCGTGGACGTGAGGCAAGGTTACGCCGGCGAGGGCGGAAACGGCGGCAAACTGGGCGCCGGATTTCAAGAATTCGCGGCGGGGATTAAGCAACGTAGCGGGCGAGGTCGGGGTCGGGGGCATGGGGTTAAAGTTTTAGGGGAGTAACACGAGGTCAACCGTCGGTTTAAGCGCGGCGTTAGGTCGAGGCTCAACGGCGAGGTTAATCAAAGATTGGAAAAAAGGTGTTAAACGCTTTTTCTCCGAAGTGACCTGGATCGTTGAAACGGCGGTGGCGATCGAGGCCGTCGATCGCGGTCATCTCGGCGGCGCTAAGCGTGAAATCAAAAAGCGCGAAATTTTCCGCGAGCCGCGCGGGTGAGGCGGTTTTCGGGATGACGGCGCAACCGCGTTGCACGCCCCAGCGTAGCGCAATTTGCGCGGGCGTGCGGTTGTGGGTGGTGGCGATGCGCGTCAGCACGGGATCGGCGAGAACGTTTTCGGCGGGCGTCGCCATTCCGAGCGGTAAATATGATGGAGCGCCGAGTGGCGAAAAAGCGGTGACGGCGATATTTTCTTGCGCGCAGTAACGCAGCTGGCGCGGCTGGGTTAGGTACGGGTGTAATTCGATCTGGTGTACGGCGGGGCGAATCGAGCAGGAAGCGAGTACCTCGCGCAGCGCGGAGATGTTGAGATTGCAGACGCCGATGCGCTTTACGAGACCGGCGCGTTGGAGTTCTTCCATGGCGCCCCAGGTGTCGGCGTAGGGTACCGAGATGGGTTTCATGGCGGGCTGGGCGAGCTTGGGATCGTGGAACCACTCGGGCGGGTAACGCACCTCAAAGGGCACGTACGCGAGTGCGATCGGGAAATGCACCAAGTACAGATCGAGCACATTGAGCTTGAGGTCGCGCAAGGAGCGTTCGCAGGCCGCGCGTACGTATTTTGGTTCGTGGTAGGTATTCCAGAGTTTTGAGGTCACCCAGAGTTCGTCGCGCCGGCACAGTCCATCGCGCAACGCCGCGCTCAAACCTGTACCGACTTCGGGCTCGTTACCGTAGTCGCACGCGCAATCGAGATGGCGGTAACCCAGGCGGATCGCCTCGCGCACAAGCCCAGGGAGTTCAGGCTTTGGCATTTTCCACATGCCGAGACCGACCGAGGGAAAATGACCGCCATCAGACAGAGAAAATGCGAGGGACATACGCAGCGTGTTAGGCTTAGGCTGACGCGGCGTCACGGCGGAATTTTTTAGCTTCTTGGAGTCGAGGCTGGAGTCGGTCAGAAAATCACCAACCTCTTTTTTTCACCCCTCATTATCATGCGTTTCTTCTTATTGCTTCGCGCTGTTTATATTGGTTCCGCGATGTGGGCGGCGGCGGTCGCGGCCGAACGCGCCCCTAATTTCATCGTCATCCTAGCCGACGATCTGGGTTGGGCGGATTTGGGCCACGATGGATCGCGAATCGACACGCCGCAGCTGGATCGACTCGCGCAACAAGGCGTGAAGCTTACGCATTTCCGCGCCTCTGCGCCGATGTGTTCGCCCACGCGAGCGGCACTACTCACGGGGCGTTACCCCCACAGCGTCGGCATGCCCGAACTCGCTAGCCCCGATGCGCGTGGCAACGTCCCGATCCTCGCTCTTGATCATACTGCGATCACGCTCCCCGAGGCTCTCCAGCCCGCCGGTTACCGGAGCACCCTCATTGGCAAATGGCATCTTGGCTTCTACAAAGAAAACTGGCCGCGCACGCACGGTTTCGACGAATTCTGGGGCTCACTTATCGGTACGCCTACGTTTTGGCACGCCCGCGAGACGTACCACAACGAGACCCCCATCACGGTCCCCGGTTATTACACCGATGAGCTCGCCACCCGCGCGATCGCTAGCCTCCGGCGCGATGCTGCCGAGGCGAAACCCTTTTTCCATTACCTCGCTTTCAACGCCCCGCATTACCCGCTCGAAGCGCCGTTTGAACTGGTCGCCAAGTACCGCAAACGCTTCCCCGACCGCGGCCTGTTTGCGATCTACGCGGCCATGGTCGAACATCTAGACACTGCCCTGGGTCGCATCTTCGCCACCCTCGATGAGCTCCATCTGGCTGATAACACCCTGGTCGTTTTCATGTCCGACAACGGTCCCACCGCCGAGCTCAACTCCTACGGCCCCGAAGGCGCGGATTTTTCCAACGGCCCGCACCGCGGCTATAAATTTGGCACCACCGAAGGCGGCTTGCGCGTGCCTTTCCTTGCGCGTTGGCCTGGTAAAATCCCCGCTGGCACCGTGCGTCATGGCTCCGCTATCACGATGGATATTTTACCCACGCTGCTCGACGCCGCCGGCGTGACGCCTGCCCCGGGACACGAAATCCACGGCCAATCGCTCATGCCGCTGTTGCGGGGCGAATCCTTTACTCGTCGCGCCGCCCTCCACTGGGAAAATCAACAAAACGCCGCTGTCCTCGACGGAGAATGGAAACTCGTGCACCGCTTCTGGGAGCCAAAACCTCGGCTTTATCGACCGCTCGAAGACATTAGCGAAGACCGCGATCTCGCGGCTCAAAACCCTGAGAAAGTCACCGCCTTGCTCGCGCTTCACGAGCAATGGAAATCCCGTTACTATCCCAATCCCGTCAAGCGCATGATCAAGCGGCCCCCGGTGCAATTTCCGACGACGCCACTCGATCCTTAAAATACGGCGGTTAATTTTTTGCCGCCGCCTCAGGCTTTGCGCTGCAACCAACCACCTCGCGCGAGCCAGGCTTCGGCGCGCGCAGGCCATTGCGTGACGGGTTTTTCGGCGACCGGTCGCAAGCCGTAACCGTGACCGCCCATGTCGTATACGTGCAACTCGGCCGAGCCGCCGGCTTTTTTTAACTGGGTGGCGACGTGCAGACTGTTTTCGACCGACACGCCGTCGTCGAAAGCGTGCACGAGAAACATTGGCGGTGCTTCTTTGGTGAATGTGATTTGATGGGTCATCGCGGCTGGGTAGCGCTCGAAAAATCCGCCGGTGTAAATTAACATCGTGAAATCCGGGCGGCATAGTTGTTGGTCGGTAGCGTCTAGGGCGGGGTAGCGGCGTTCGTTTAAAAACAACGAGGTATAAGCTGCGGTTGTACCGCCGGCGCTGAAGCCGAGGATACCGACGCGTTGCGGATCGAGGCCCCATTCGCCGGCGTGGGCGCGGACCAGACTCATGGCTCGTTGCGCGTCTTGCACGGGCGCAAGCCAAGCTTGTTTTGGATCGCGGGATGGTACGCGGTATTTGAGAATGATGCCGGTGACGCCGAGTGAATTGAGCCAGGCGGCGACTTCGGTTCCCTCGAGATCGTAAGCGAGGATGTTAAAACCCCCGCCGGGGCAGATGATAACGCTGGTGCCGTTGGCTTTTTCGGGCGCGGGTCGGTAAACGGCGAGTTGGGGTGTGGTCACATTACCAAGTTTGATGATGCGGCGACCGGCGATGAGTTTGTCGGAGTCCTTGGTGAGATCGGCCTCGGGCGGCAGCGTGGCGGTGTCACCGGGTGGCCTCGCCGGCCAGACGTCGAGTACGAGCGGCGCCTCGGACGCGAGGAGCGAACGGGCGCTCAAAGTACCCAACAAAAAGAGTAGGCCAAGGCGAGGGGAGGAGCGCATGGAGATTTATTGGGTCAAAAACGTCACGTCGCGGGAGCGCAGGCTGAGTTCGGTGGGGAGATTTTTTTCGCTTAGTTGGAGGACAAGCACGTTGGCGCCGGCCTTGGCGGTGCCGGTGAATGTCTCGCCGGGTTGAATTAATGTGCCGTTGAGCCATGCGGCTTTCGTGGGGCCGGCGAGCGAGAACGTGACCGGGCCGCCTTTCGCAGATTCGAAGCGCGTGGCGGCGAAGAGCCCGCGTGAGTTGAGAAACGATGGATAAGGCGCGGCGATGAGGTCGCGCGGCAGGGCACCGCTCACGAGTGAGAACGTGGGGATCCAGTCGGCGAGTTTCGCATCACCACGGATGACGGGCTCGATACCGATGGGTTCGTTGCCAGCGCCGATCATGTAAAGGTGCCAAAGGCGGGCGACTCCTCCTTGGGCGGCGTCGTAAGCGCCGGGGCGGCCGAGCTGGGACAGGAATTTGACTAGATCGAGGCGTTCTTCGGGTAGGAGGCTGTCGATCAAGCCAGCAGGCATGAGGGAGCCGGCGTTGGTGCGCTTGGTGATGTTTTGGGTGGCGACGGAAACTTCCTGGTTCGCGGCGTCGCGGAGCATGACCTCGGTGGCGGTCTCGCGGGTGATCATACCGCTAAGATCGCGTCCGTCTTTGGTGGATAGGACGACGGCGTGGTAACCCTCCTTGATTTTGGCGCCGGGGTAGAGGAGCGATTCGACGAGGTAATCGGTGGGGGCGCTGGCGCCGATGCTGGTGAGGTCAGGGCCGATGTGCGCGCCGGCGCCGCCGATGGCGTGGCAGGCGACACAGGCGAGTTCGGCGCGGCGGTAGATGCGCTCGCCGCGGGCGGCGTCGCCGGTGGCGAGGGCTTGGCGGCCGAGAGCCTGGAGTTCGACGCCGGTAAGCTGGACCTCGGAGAATGTGAGACCGGCCGCTTTGATCAGGGCTTGCACGAGGTTTTGATTTTGTCCGCCTTCGCGCGCCGGGCGGAGGCCGGCGCGGGCGACTTCGACGGGAAGTTTGATTTTGGGAACTTCGAGAGCGAGGCGGCCGCTGGCGCCGCGGATGGCGAGCAGTTCGCGCCAGAGATTCATGGCCTCGGCTTCGACAGTGGTGGCGGCGAGGACGGTCATGACATCGGGTAGCGAGTTGGTAAGATCGGTGCCGGCGAGGGCGATGACGGCTTCGCGGCGGATAAGCGGCGAGGCAGCCGTGCGGGCAAGACGGCGAAGTTCAGCGATGACGGGCGTGCCGCCGAGTTCGCGAAGTGAAGTGAAGGCGGCGGCGCGGTCGGTAGGCGACGTCGTGGGCGCTTCTACGAGAGTGACGAGCGTCGGAGCGAGTGCCGAGAGTTTCCAAGCGCCCACTAGAGACAGAGCCCCCGTGCGAGTCGCGGGCAAGGTGAGGAGCGAGGCCAGTGGGGCAAGCTCGCCGACGGGGACAGTTTTACGCAGACGGGCGGCGTCGTTGAGCGCGGCGAGGGCGCGGGTGGTGGCGGGCGCGTCGAAAGCGCCGGCGAGGAGCGCGTCGAAAAGCAGGCGTTGTTCGCGCGGGCTGCCGGCGGAGGCGATTAACTCGATCCAAGGGCCGGAGCCGTCACGGGGGAGTGGGCGGGTGGTGAGGAGCTGGGCGAGGACGTCGCCGGCGAGGGCGGGCTCGACGGCTTTGAGACCGAAGGCGAGTTGAGCTTCGCGATTTTGAAAACTCCACGAGCCATCGCGCACAGCGGCGAGCCAAGGCGTAGCGAGTTCGTTCATCGTGAGCCAGAGCGCGTAGTCGAGGAACGGGTCCATCGGATGGTCCAGGACCGAGAGGGCGAGCGCGGCGGCGCGGGTGGTGCCGAGTTTGCCGAGGGCGCGGACAGCGGCAAGGCGCACGCGGGGGTTTTCATCAGCGATGAGTTTTGTCAGCGGAGCGAGTGAGTCAGCGACCGGGAGTGCGCGAATGGCGGCGGCGCGGCGGTTGGCGTCGGTGGCGGTAAGTTGTTCAGCGAGGAGGGGAGCTGAGGAAAGGTTGAGGGCCTCGTGCATCCAGAGGGCTTGAAACCGGGCGAGAGGCTCGGTCTGGCGGGCGGTCCAAGCGGTGAGATCGGCGGCGACGCGGGTGGCGCCGCGCTCGGTCAGGACGCGTTTAGCCATGGCTTGGTCGTAGCTGTTAGAAGAAAGAAGGGCGTCGAGGAGCGCAGAATTTTCGAGCTGGGTAAAATCGCGGCGCGGCAGGAGCGCACGACCTTTGGCGGTGATGCGCCAGATGCGTCCGTGCTCTTTGTCGCGGCGGGTGTCTCGAAAATCGACTTCGCCGTGTTGGATGATTGGGTTGCTCCAATCGGCGAGGTAAAGCGCGCCGTCGGGCCCGAGCTTAGCGTCGAGCGGGCGGAAGCTAGAATCGGTGGAGCGCATCAGGTCGGGCAACTCGCGCGTGACGTAGGAGGAACCTTGATCGGAGGCTTTGAAACGTACGACGCGGTGGGCGCGGAAATCTGCAGTGATGAAGTCGCCCTGCCAATCGGCGGGAAAGTGCGCGCTGTGGATGATTTCTAGGCCGGAGAATTTCGGGTAATTACCGGGGCTAATGCTCGCGAGTTGGCGTCGGGCGGGAGCGAGCGTAAAGTAAGTCGCTCCGGGCACAGCCCAGCTGATGCCTTGGTAGCCGGCGCCGTCGGTGACGAAAGATTGGCCGAAGGGATCGAATTGGTGGCCCCAAGCATTGACCCAACCGCGGTAGAAAATTTCCAGGCGGCTGTCCCGCGGATCGAAACGGAAAATACCGCCAGCGGAAAGACGCACGACGCCGTGGGGCGTCTCGGTCTGGGTGCGCGTGTAAACGGATTGGTTGAAATAAAGTCGGCCGTCGGGACCCCAGCGGAGCGTGTGGACGTTGTGGTGGGTGTCCTCGGTGCCGAAGCCGCTGAGGACGATGCGACGTTGGTCGGCTTTGCCATCACCGTCAGTATCGCGTAAGTGGAGGAGTTCTGTACTTTGAGCGACGTAGACCCCGCCATCGCCGGGGGCAATGCCGGTGGGGATGAGCAAGCCATCAGCGAAAACGGTGGCTTTGTCAGCGCGGCCGCCGCCGGTTGTGTCTTCAAGAATGATGATTTTGTCAGAGGCGGCCTGACCAGGCTCGATCTGCGGATAGACCTCGGAGCTAGCGACCCAAAGACGGCCTTGCGGGTCGAAGTTCATTTGGATCGGTTTGTTGAGCAGTGGATTTTCGGCCCAGAGGGTGACCTCGAGGGCATCGTCGACGGTGAACGACGGGATCGGTTGTGGCGTGGATTTAGTGACGAGGTTACCGACGCGTAGGGGAGTTTCTGGTACTGCGGCGGTGGCTGCGGGGTCGAAGGTGCGCAGGCGGGCGATGCGGGCTTCTTCGGCGGCGATGAAGGTATCAAACTTAAGGACCTCGACGGCATTTTGACCCTGCTCTTTTTTGCGGAAGCCAAAAATGTAAGCCATATTGGCGGGACGGGAGCGGTGGAAAAACCACTCGTTTTTGCGGAGAATGGCTTGGCGGAGCGGTTCGGTGGCCGTGCTGGTGCGCCACGCGCCGGCGGGACCGGCCGCGCGCTCGGCGCCGAAGAGAAAATCCTCGAGGGCGAAGGCGGCGGCGCGGTAGCCGGAGTTGTTTAGATGGATGCCGTTATCGGTGAGGGTAGCCACTTTGGTGGCGGTCTGAGTGAGCGCGTCGAAGAGCGAGAAGAACGGGAGATGGCGCGCGGCGGCGATTTCGCTAAGACTGACCGAGAGGCGCGCGAGGGTGGCGTTGTGCGCGGCGGCGGTTAAGTCGGAACCGCTGGGGTTTTCGTGGGGCGTGGGGCTGAGCAGGACCAGGCGCGCGGTCGGGGCGAGTTTAGTGAGGGTGTCGAGCAGGCGGGTGTAATCGGCTCGGAATTTCTCAGTGCCGGCGGGGCCGTCGAAGGAGTTGGCCATGCCGTAGCCGACTAAGATCACGGTGGGGCGGGCTTCGGTGATCTGTTGTTGGAGCTGGATCCAGCCTTCGTCGGCCGGCTCGCGGCCGGCTTGCATGAGGCTGAGGCCGGTGCGGGAGGTGCCAGTGGGGGTGTCGGCGCTCCAACCTAGGTTACGGAAGGTGACATTGCGATCGGCGGCGCGGGCGGTCAGCATGAGCTCGAACCAGCCGTGGTATTGTTCGCGCTCGATGAGGGTATCGCCGAGGAAGACGACGCGGTCACCGTCGCGAAGTTCGAGGCGCGGCGCCGTAGAGTCGGCGGCGCGGGCGGTGGTCAGGGCGAGGATTACGAGCAGGGCGGAGCGGAGGAGTGAGCGCATCGGGGAAGGGGTGGCTGGAAAAACTTAAACGAGATTTTCCGCATGGACTGTAACGAGCAAGGCCTTGTTTACGCCTAGTCGCGCCTCAGCAAATAATCATCGGTTTACAAAGTAAGTATGCTGTAAGACTAGACTTTGAGAGGTCACGGCCTCGGGTTCATGCAGCTTATGGGTAATGGGATCCGTGATTTCTGCAACGCTACGAAAGCTGAAGCCTTGGAGACTTACTTACCTATCTTGGGTTGATCGAAAGGTGGTCTGCCAATCCTGCGCTACTTTTTTGACTAAGGAGGATAACCCAGAAACGGCCCGTCTGCGTCTCAATGCGTCGCAATCGAGTAGCGACTCCATGACCCCGCTCGATTCCACGATAATTTTCATATTTTCCCTGCTTTGAACCACCCCATTATCACTAAAGTTGCCTGGCGGCTGATGCCCACCATCATCATCTGCTATTTTTTCGCATACTTTGATCGCATCAATATCAGTTTTGCTAAGTTTCAGCTGCAGGACGCTCTAACCTTGAGCGACACAGCCTACGGGCTAGGGGCGAGTCTCTTCGTCATCGGTTATGTGATTTTTGAAGTCCCGAGCAATATGCTGCTTTACCGATTCGGTGCACGAAAGTGGTTGGCGCGAATTATCATTTCCTGGGGGTTGGCTACGGCGGCAATGGTGTTTGTTCAAGCCACGTGGCAGTTTTATGCACTGCGCTTTTTAATCGGAGCGATGGAAGCGGGATTTGCGCCCGGTGTTCTGTACTACCTTACCACGTGGTTTCCTGCCAGCCATCGTGGCCGCATCACGGCGTTACTTTTTTTGGCGCCTGCATTCTCGGGATTAATAGGCAGTCCGCTCGCGGGTTTGATTCTTCAAAAATCCGAGGGACTGATGGGTTTGTCGGGTTGGCACTGGCTGTTCATAAGTGGTGGCCTGCCCTGTGTGCCGCTTGGGTTGTTAGTACTGCGCGTACTGAAAGATAAAGTGGAGGATGCGCCTTGGCTCGACGGCGAAGAAAAGCGCTGGTTGATCGAGCATATTCGCCAACAACATTCAGGGGTCCGGGAGAAATCTTTCCTCGAGGCGATCAAGACCCCTGGATTCATCGCTCTCGCGGTGGTCTACTTTCTAGTGCAGGTGGGATCTTACGGGCTTAATTTTTGGGCGCCCCACTTGATTCGCACTGCCGGTGTAACGGATGCTTCGACGATGGGTCTTCTGGTTGCCGGACCTTATATTTGCGGTGCCATCGCCATGGTTGTGACCGGACGCTGGGCTGATTCGGCGGGCCAGCGACACCACGTATTGGCCGGCTTGCTCGTGATTGCCGCGATCGGTTTTGCGGCGTGTGGAATCTTTGATCATAGCCTCGCGATTCTCGTCGTCGCGTTAGCCTTCACGGGACTCGGAATGGTCGCGGCGATCCCGGCATTTTGGTCTCTGCCGCCAAAATTGGCGACGGGAGTAGGGGCTGCTGGAGGTATTGCCCTGATTAACACGTTGGGGCAAATGGGTGGAATTGTGAGCCCTTACATGGTCGGCAGGATTCGCGACCTCACCGGCAGTACCACCCCTGCGCTCTATGTTATTTCGGGTGCCCTACTGTTGGGTGCCGGCGTGGTTTCATTTCTGCTCCCGCTGGGTCTACGATCGAAAGAGAGGGCCGAATGAGCCTAGTCGACTCGCTCTGCCCATCATTATCGTCTCCCGCGCTACTTCAAACTCAGGCCCTCGCTGGAGTCCGCGTGGTGGAAATGGGGCAATTGATTGCGGGTCCTTTTGTTGGCAAAACTTTAGGTGAATTCGGGGCTGAGGTCATCAAAATCGAGCCTCCGATTAACGGTGACCCCCTCCGGCAATGGCGTCTCATCGAGGGCGGCACGTCTCTTTGGTGGCAGGTGCAGTCGCGCAATAAGCAATCGCTCGCGCTTGATGTGCGGACCGCCCAGGGTCAGGAAATTGCCCGGCGGCTGATCGGCGAGTGCGATGTGTTAATCGAAAATTTTAGGCCCGGCACGATGGAGAAATGGGGGCTGGGTTGGGATGTGCTTCAAGCTATCAACCCCGGCCTGATTATGTTGCGGATATCCGGTTATGGACAGACCGGTCCCTATCGCGATCTTCCGAGTTTTGGCGCCATCGGGGAAGCCATGGGCGGGCTGCGCCACCTTACCGGTCAACCCGGACAGATTCCCGTGCGCTGCGGCATCTCCATCGGGGACACGTTGGCCGCATTACACGGCACCATCGGCGTGCTCATGGCTTTGCACCATCGTAAGGTGAACGGAGGCGCCGGCCAAGTCATCGACGTGGCCTTGCATGAGTCGGTCTTCAACGCGATGGAAAGTATGCTGCCCGAATACAGCGCGCGTGGGGTCGTGCGTGCGCCCGCTGGAAGTGCCCTGCCAGGGATCGCTCCCTCCAATGCCTATCGTTGCCAGGACGGCGTGGTGCTGATTGCTGGCAACGGGGATGCGATTTTTACCCGCCTGATGAGCGTGATTGGCCGCGACGATCTCGGTCGGCGTCTGGATCTTGCCTGCAATCAAGGCCGCGTAAAAGCGGCCCTCGAACTCGACGAGGCGATCGGTGAGTGGACGCAGCGCCACACGGTCGCCGAAGTCCTCGCGCAGATGGGCGCGGCCAGTGTGCCGGCTGGAAGAATCTACGACATCGCAGACATTGCAAAGGACCCGCATTATCAGGCGCGCGACATGATTCTCAAACAACATACGCGCCAGGGATTCGACGTTGAGGTGCCGGGTATTGTGCCGAAGTTGCTCACCACTCCAGGCGCAATCCGCTCACCGGCACCCGTGCTCGGCGAGCATACTCAGAGTATTCTTCAAGGCCTTGGTTTCACGGATGAACAGCAAGCACAACTTAAGGCCGAGGGAGTCATCGCATGAACCCCTGGAGTGGCCAGGCAAGGATGGTTCATGTGCAGGAGGTGGCGTTGCGCGACGGCTTGCAAAGCGAGGCCACCTTCGTGCCGACCGATGAAAAAATTAAATTGATCGACCGGCTCGCGGCGAGCGGGCTTAAAAAAATTGAAGTCAGTTCTTTGGTTTCGCCCCGCGCAGTCCCGCAACTGGCCGACGCCGAGGCGGTGCTCCAAGGAATCACCCGTCTACCTGGAGTGATCTATGCAGCGTTGGTGCCTAATGTCCGCGGCATGGAGCGGGCTATCGCCGCCCGAGCCGATGAGGTGAACTTGGTGATGTCGGCCAGCGAGAGCCACAATCGCTCGAATCTGCGCATGTCCTGTGACGCCTCGTTTCATGCTATTAAGGAAGCGGCTTCACTTGCCGCCTCCGCGGGACTGAGGGTCACCGCGTCCCTTTCGTGCAGCTTCGGCTGCCCGTTCGAAGGCGAGGTTGCAGCTGCTACGATTTCGATGTGGTGCCGACGCTTGCAGGATGAGGCGGGCATCCGGTCGATTAGCCTGTGCGACACGACGGGCATGGCTTATCCGGCGCTAGTCCAGGATCTGGTCGGACTGATTCGTCGAACTTATCCAGCGCTCAACTTGGCGCTCCATTTTCACAACACGCGGGGACTCGGTCTTGCCAATGTTTTCGCAGGCCTTGATGCTGGTGTGATCCATTTTGACGCCGCCTTGGCTGGGATTGGCGGTTGCCCGTATGCGCCAGGAGCCACCGGAAATATTTGTACCGAGGATCTGATCCACGCGCTGGAGGTTTCCGGCTACCGGTGTGGGGTAAATTTGGATGCGTTGATTGAGACGGCTGCAGATTTGGAAAAACTCCTCGGCCATACGACACCGGGCCAAGTGATGAAGGCGGGTCGGCGACTGGGAGGGCATGTCGACGACAAACCCCGTTTTGTAGATGCAAAGCCAATCTTAGACAGGTAGTTTTTCAATCGCCGCAACGCCCGTGGAGAGGTTAGCTTTTCTAAGCGTACCCCGCCACCCCCCGCTTCACGTCTAATCCTCTTTGGGTTATTTTAAGTCCACTTAACTGCTTTCTCCATGACCCCCTCCGTCGCCGTTTCCAGAGTTCGCCTTGTTGGCCTGTTTTCCGGTTTTATAGTATTTGCTCTGCTGCTCTGGGGCTGGGGTGGGCCGGCGGATCGCCCGCTGGTCGGCGCGATGGCTGCCGTCGCCGCGCTCATGTCTATTTGGTGGATGACCGAGGCCGTGCCTTTGGCCGTCACCTCGTTGCTTCCATTGGTGCTATTTCCGCTGCTTGGGCTCGGTGATGTGCGCCGCACCCCGCAGAACTATTTTAACGAGATTATTGTACTTTATCTTGGTGGTTTCTTCATCGCACTCGCGATGGAGCACTGGCGGCTTCACCAGCGTATCGCCCTGGGCTTTCTTAACCGCATGGGTTCGAGCCCGGGTTCCGTCTTGGCTGGTTTCCTCCTCGCGACCTCTTTGTTGTCGATGTGGATTTCCAACACCGCTACCGCGATGATGATGCTCCCCATCGGCCTGGCGGTCGTCCTGAAGCTTGAAGACACCTTTGGCAGCGCTCGCGCCCGCCCGCTTGCGCTCGGCCTGATGCTCGCCATCGCCTACGGTTGCTCGATCGGCGGCATGGCCACGCTTGTCGGCACGCCGACGAACTTAGTGTTCCTGAAAATCTATCGCGACATGTTCCCTTCCGCTCCGCCGGTCGCTTTCGGCGAGTGGATGTTCTACGCCACTCCGCTGGCCGCCATCTTGCTGGCCGCCACCTGGTTTTTGCTCGCGCGCGTTTTCTGCCGCTGCGATACCTCGCTACGGCTTGATCGCTCGGTCGTGCGGGCTGAACTCGAGCGTCTTGGCCCGATGCGCTTCGAGGAAAAAGTCGTCGGCACTCTCTTCATTGTCGTGGCTCTGCTTTGGGTTTTCCGCAGTGATCTCAACCTCGGCCTGTTCACCATCCCCGGCTGGAGCCGGCTGCATCCCGCGCTGGCCGCCTTGGACGACGGTTCTGCCGGACTGCTCGTTGCCTTCTCGCTATTTTTCATTCCGTCTCGCTCCGAACCTGGCCGAGCGTTGCTCGACGGCGCAACTTTCGCCAAGATTCCCTGGGATGTCTTGTTGCTGCTGGGTGGCGGCTTTGCCCTTGCCTCCGGCTTTGTCCCCAGCGGACTTTCCGAATACCTAGCCAATGCGCTGCGCGACTTCGGCCATCTACCGGCTTTAGCGATTCTGGTTCTGGTTTGCCTGCTGATTACTTTCCTCTCGGAGCTTACATCCAACGTGGCCACCGCCACCATGTTTCTTCCGGTGATTGCCGCTTGGGCCGTGGCCGAGCAGATCAACCCGCTCATGCTAATGATCCCTGCCACTATAGCGGCTTCGATGGGCTTTATGCTTCCGGTCGCCACTCCGCCCAACGCCATTGTCTTCACGAGTCGACGCGTGCACATCGCCGAGATGGCCCGCGTCGGCTTGGCGCTCAATCTGATTGGCGTTATCGTCATCTCAGCTTATTCCAAGTGGATCTTGCCTCTGATATTCCGTTTCGACCCGACGATCCTCCCGGTTTGGGCCGCATCTAAGTGACCTTTGGGAGCTAGCCGCCCCCTTAAGGAGTCATGCCTTGAGTTGTCCCTGTGATAGAGGCGCGACGGCGACGATGACCCCTTCTGGTCGATAGCTCGGTCCGGTCGGGGACAGGTTTAACCGCGTCCCTAGGACGCACCTTCTCATTTTCACCTTACTTTTTCTCCCGATAAACCACACGTCCATCCACATCATGCAGGCGAAGCTCAAGGCTTGCGCCGCTGAGGCTAGGGGTGATCACACCCGATAAGAATCCGCCCTGTCCGGTGCGCAGAAAGCGATGCTCGGGACGTGGCGATTTCTCCTCCCAACCGCCGGCATGGCTTACACTCGTAGGCCCGACACTCCACTCATTGACCGAAGTTGCGGGGTCTACCGAAACATACTGCCAGTGTCGATCGCCGGTGATCACGGTGAGATTGGGGTAGCGTGCTAGTAACTCGCGAACCTCTTTTCCTTCCACGGCGAAGCCGACATTCGCGTAGTTGTCGTCCTTGTTGCTTCGGTCTGGGCCTACCACGGGTACGGTGGTGAGGATCACGCGAAAGGTGGCGGTGGAGGCGGCCAGCGTTTCGCTAAGCCACTTGATTTGATCGCGACCCCAGAGGGTCGGTGAGGGCCCCGGATTCTCCGCCCAATCTGGGGTGCGGTAATCCCGACCTTCCATTAGCCACACCTGCAAATCGCGCCCCCAGCGGAACGTCCGACTGGCCTTATCGGGCAATACCGTCTGTTCACGGAACAACCGCACGCCCTCTGCGTAGGTCAATTCTCCACTGCGCGTCGCTGGCCCGCAGTCGTTGGAGAGAATATCGTGATCATCCTTCATGAAGAAGCTGCTGTAATTGCGGTGAAAATCACGTAGGGTCGGCAGGGCAAACATCCGCGCCCAATGATAGCGGGCCAAGGCAGGGGTCAGCGCGATCACGGGTCCATGGTCGTAGTAGACGGCATCTCCTGTGTTCACAAAAAAGTCCGGTTTTAATGCTCCCATCGCGGGGTAAATCGCCAAGCCATCGGGGCGGTCCAAGTGCTCGTATTGTTGGCAAGTCATCACGCAAAACGTGACGGGCCCGCGGTGCTCGGGCAGCGGAGCGGTTTTGAATTCACCTGGCTGATCATCCGTCTGTTTATCATCCGCGCTGCTTCGAGCCTGCACCACGACTTCGTACAGGGTGCCTGGCGCGATCGCCGAGAGGGCATGCACGGCAATGCCATCGTGCTCAAGTTGGGCACTCTGCCAGGGGGTTTGCGACCACGCGGTCGTACCTTTCGGGCGGAAGCGCACCCGAGTCTGGCCCGAAGTGGCGGGCGCGCCGCCCGCCGCGCCGCCGAGGTCCATCCCCTCGGGCATTTGCACGACGACGCGGGTATCCGGAAACGCTCGGTTCTCCCGTAAAGGCACGAGTTTTCCGCTCGTCTTATCGAAAGCCTCGACCCGTGGTAATGGAGCATCGGCTGGATTTGCCGCTGCGCGCAACGTGACACGGGTCCAGATATCGGCGGCGGTTGAGGTCACATTAACGACCTTGAAACCGGTGGCCTGGTGTACCTCTGCGGCCAAGGTAGGCCAGGCCAGTCCAAGCGTCAGAACAATGAGCAAATGAAACGGACGCTTGGAATTTTTCATGGAGAGCGGGTCTTAATGTGACCAATTGACGCCAAACGTCCAGAGCGAGCCATACTTGGTGGTTTGAAAAAACCGGGCGTTACGCGGTGTGCTGGGGCCGTAGATTTCCGTCGTGGCTCCTTGGTCGGTGACGTTGCGCAGATTGGCATAAATGGAGAGGTTCTTGCGCAGGTTGTATTCGCCAATTACGTCCACGAAGGTAGAGGGCGGCTGCCAATTAAACGTGCCAGGCTCGATGCTGGCCCCCGCCGTCACCGCGTTTAAGCGCGTGCGGCCGCGATGATTCGCATTTACCCTCAGGTTATATTTTTCGCGGGTAAAGCTGAGCCCGGCACTGCCGCTGCGTGGAATATAGCCGGCGAAGTTTCCGCCCGTATCGCCCACCGCGCGTTGGGAGGTGCCGTTGGCGAAGACCTCGAAACCTCGGGCCCAATGAGGCAGAAAGGTAAGGCTTTGGCGGTAGTTGAAGCTTACGCCCTCGAAGCGCACGGTGCCCGGAATATTGAATTGGGTCGAAACCCCATAGCGGCCATAGGCGTTGGGATCGAGACCGTAGGAGGCGAGAAATTCGGGGGTGGCGGCTTGTACAGTGCTACCAAAGAAATTGCGTACGTCGCGACGAAATGCGGCTACCGACACGACACCGACGCCTTGGAAATAATGTTCGAGACGCAGGACGAGCGACTTGGCGGACCACGGATTGATATCGACGTTGTTGACGATGATCCGGTTTGTCGCGCTGTCGCCGGCGCTGGTATCGGGCAAAGTTAGGCCGCCGGCATATTGATTATAATCCGGCCGACCGATGGACTCGTAGGCGGCGATCCGCCCGATCAAGTTTTCCCGGATGGAGTAACTTGCGTTGAGGCTTGGGAAGAGTTTTTCGTAGGTCTTTTCAATCGAGGAGCCGCGCTCGATCCCGTTGGCGCTTTTCTTGGGATCGGTCAGCGGCCCCTGGGCTTGAACGGTGGTTTTTTCTCCGCGCACCCCGGCGACGATCTTCAGGCGTTGGTCGAGGAAATCGAAATCGGTGCGCAGGTAAGGAGCCATGACCTGTTCGCGGGCAAACTTGGAGGTCGCCACGCGGTTGCGCGCGATCGTGTTGGCGTTGGTGGTGAAATAGGTCGGCTGAGCCTTGTAGTGCTCCCACACCTTACGATTGCTGGGGGCCTCCGAGGCTGGAAATCCGTAGGGCATCACGCGCTGCGAAAAAACGGGATCGTAAAATGGCGCGAGTGAATCATCGCCGGTGAGGGGTGTGGTGCTGGCGACGCGGTCTGCGCCCACATAGTTGTAGGTCGCCGAGTCGTCCGTGATATCGCGCACCCCTTCCTGAAGATTGAATCCGGCCTTCAACGTCACCGGAATGCTCGTCGGAAGCTTCCGGCTGACACTGCCGTAGGCGGTCTTTTGCGTGTCGTGGGTGGCGTTCTGCTGGCTCGCCGCCGAAGTGAGGGCATAGTTGGAGATAAGGTAAGGATTCACGTCGGCACCGGCCGTATTCTTCACCGTGATTGCGCCGGGACGCAGGTAGGTGACGTCGTCAAACGACACCGTCAGGCCGGTGCGAGTCGCATTCACCGCGCGGAAATATCCTTGGTTGGTATCATGGTTATCATCCGTGGCGGAAGAGTAACCCAAGCCTAGGTCGGCCTTCCACTCAGGGCCCTGGTGTTTCCACACCACGCTCGGCATATAGGTACGATTGAAGCGATTTCGTTCGTTGTGGATCATCGAAACGTTGCCCGCTCCGGCGGTCCCGCGGACGAAGTTCGAGGAGAAGCCGCCGGGCTGAACGCCGCCGGGGTTGAACGTGAGCGAATGTAGCGCGAACTGCACATCGAAGGAGGAATAAAGGAAGCCCACGGAAACGCGGTCGTTGTCCGACAACTTGAAGTCCATGGATCCGGCAAAGGATTTACGCTCCGTGATCTTGGGCTGATCTTCCACGCGGTAGGCCGACAAATAGGGCTGCGAAAATGCCGTGGCGGGGAAGGCGGTGCCGGCGGTGGCGACGCCCGTGCCGCGCCAGGTGGCCTGCACGCGATCCTGTGCTGAATAACTCGTGGAGTCACCGGCCGACAGAGAGAAGCCAAATTTCTTATTTACCGGCGCGGAGTAGGAGAAATCGAATCCCGGATAAATGTTGCGCGTCGAGTTTGGTTTGGCCCCTGGAGCCTTGCTGAAACTCTTGGCGTTGTCGCGCATGCTCAAATAGACGTTGGACTGGAACAAGGGTTTGGCGCGCTCGAAGGAACTGCGCGTTACCATGTTCACCGTGCCGGCGAGCGCGGACGCGGGAGACTCGGGCGTGGGAGTGTTAAGGACCTCGATGCGCGAGAGGTTGTTGATCGAAACCATGTCCGCCATGACGGTGCGATTGGTTTTACCGCCGTCAGCGGAGGCGAGATTGAAGCTGTCGATCGTGACCGGCACATAGTCGGACGGCACGCCGTCGATCGAGATGCCCCGGGCGTTGCCGCCGGTGTAGCTGATCGTGATCCCAGGCAGAAATTTCAAAAACTCGGCCGTGTTGCCTTCGGCTACGTTACCAAACTGTTCGGTCGAAACGACCTGCTTGATGTTGGGCGCGAACCGCTGCTCGTTAATCGCCAAGGCTGAGGCGTCCATCTCGCGCGAGGAGGAGACCTGAAATTCAGCCAACTGCACGACCTCGCCGCTGTTTTTGGGTGGCACGCCCAGCGCTATGCTGAGCTCGGTGGTCTTGCCCGCCGAAATTTCAACGGAGCGCACATCGCGCGGCAGGCCCGTGTAGAAGGTCTGCACCTTCACCGCGCCCGTCGGCACCTGCGTCAGGCGGAAATTACCCTCGGCGTCGGTTAGGGTCACCAACCCAGTGCCTTCGATGGAAATACGTGCCCCCTCGACGTACAAAGCGCTACGCTCGTTGAGAACTCGGCCTTGGAGTGTGCCGGTAATTTCTGAGTTAGCCGGCCCCTGGGCTTGGACGGTGGATGCGGTGATGGCGAACCATACTCCGAGGATACTGAAGACGTTTGGTTTTTTCATGGGGGATTCTTGAGAATTTTTTTTAGCGGTCGGTGTTTGGGTGGATTTAGATTTTGCGGCAGGAGCGCCTTCGTTCCCCGTCCGGTTTATCATCAAAGCGCCGGACTTGGCGTCTTCCGCGAGGACGAGTCCGGTGTCGGCGATGAGCAGCGTGAGTGCCTCCTGTACCGTATACGCGCCTCGCACGGCATTAGTCGTGATGCCGCGTACGGCATCGACTAAAAATACCACCTGGCGCCCCGATTCATCGGCAAAACGCTTCAACGTGCTGGCGGCATCGCCGCGCGCGAGGTCGAAGCTTTTGCGCGCTGTTTCCTCGGCTTGGGCGGGCGCGCAGGCGCAGGCCAAACAAACGACGGTCACGACGGCAGCCGAACCGGTGGGGATAAGGGGTTTCATCAACAGGAGCAGGGTGAGCGTCTTTGAGACGCAGCGGCGGACGAAACGGGTTATTCGGGCGCGCATGATTTTTTCCGCCGGTCTCAGCCCAGCTTAGTGTTTGGCGCGCAGGACTACGGTCGTCTCACTCTGCCGCTCGACGGCGATGCTATTGCCGCCCTCGAGTAAGCGAATGAAGCCCTCGACGTTGTCGGCAGCGAAGGTGCCTCCGACGGGACGCTCCGCGAGCGTGGGGTCGCCGAAGATAAGCTGGACGCGGTTGCGGCGATTGAACTGGGCGACGACTTCCGAGAGCGGAGTCTCGGAAAACGCTAGCTTGCGCTCCTGCCAAGAGAGCGCGTCGCGGACCGTCGCGGGCGCGATCTTCTCCACAGCGGGAGCGGACGGCGTGGGGTTAGCAAGAGAAGGCAAGTTGACGAGGGTGCGTTCGTTGGCGACGACGTAGGTGGTTGAGGCGGGCGATGAACGTGCGTGGGGGACAACGCGCTCCACCTCGGCGACTGAGACTTTGCCCTCGGTGACCAGCACTTCCACGGCAGTGGGGGCGAGGCGGACATTAAACGCGGTGCCGACGGCGCGCACGGCGACGCCGCCGGCGGAAACGATAAATGGCCGCGTGCGATCGTGGGCGACGGTGAAGTGGGCCTCGCCGGCGACAAGTTCTACGCGGCGGTTCGTGGGCATGAGCACAACGCGCACCTTGGTTTCAGCATTGAGTTCGATGACGGATCCATCGGCGAGGGCGACGCGTTCATAACCACCGGTGGACGTCGTGAAGACCTGCGCCGCCGAGCCTGATGGCGGAAGAAACGGCATGAGGGTGAGAAACGCGACGGTGAGGGCGGCGGCGATGCCGAGGGCGACGCGCAGTGGCCTAAGATTGCGCCGGGCCGCGCTGACTGGTCGGCCCGGGCGAGCGGCCACAGGAAATGCGATGACGGGTTGCAGTTCGTCGCGCACGAGGGGCATTTTCTCCAGCAGCGCACACGCCGCTTCGAGTCGCGCGACGGCGGCGGCGTGGCGGGGGTCGGCGCGGCACCAGCGTGCAAACTCTTTTTTTTGCGCGGAAGAAAAACCCTCGGCGCGGAGCGTTAGCCAATCGGCGGCGGCTTCCTCGATGGGATCTTCGTGGTCGAGCGAGTCGTTCATGCGGTGTCTGCTGCTTGAGAGGGAATAGCGGCGTCCATTAGGCCACGGGCGGCAAAGAAGGCGGCGCAGCGGCGCATGCCTTTGGCCATATGGACTTTTACGGTCTCGGGCGAGATGCCGAGTTGGTCGGCGATTTCCTTGTAGGCGAGGCCGTCGAGGTAGCGCAGCATAATGACTTGGCGGCAGCGGTCCGGCA
Organism: Opitutia bacterium; assembly: GCA_947458705.1. Lineage (GTDB taxonomy): Bacteria > Verrucomicrobiota > Verrucomicrobiia > Opitutales > Opitutaceae > Tous-C4FEB. The sequence continues at coordinate 33,052 of CANHAH010000017.1, forward strand.
GGGCGCGCACGGCCTCAGCGAGGACTTCGAGTTCGTAGCGTTGGTCGAGGGCTTCGGCGGCACTGGGCTGGGCGTCGAGGACGACGAGCTCGGCGCGGTCGTTGATTGATTCGGTGGGGTGGGCGCGGCGACGGCGGAAGAGATCGAAGGCGGCGTTGCGGGCGGCAGTGAACAGGAAGGCCTTCGGGTAGCGCACGCCGCCGGTGTCTTTAGCGCGGAGTAGGCGCGTGTAGGTTTCCTGGACCAGATCGTCGTGATCAGCGAGGGTGGGGAAGCGAGCTTGGAGGTAGGCACGCAGGGCCGGTTCATGGGGATGAACTTCCTTGGCAAACCAGTGGGCTTGTTCGGTCGGTGGCATGGGGTGATGCGCGGCCATGGGCATCACCCCGGGATTTCATACTGTCGAGGGCATTTTCGGCTGAAACGGAATTCGGAAACTATTTCGCGGCGCGGATAACCCGAAACGTTAGACGGTGCGTCTCATTATTTCATGTGTGCGCGGAAAGACGATATCCGGCGGTGAAATCGCCTCAATTAAACAGTGACGGATATTTAAGTTAGCGGAAGGGAATCGGATCGTCTTCGGAGATGGGGCGGCCTTCCCAAACCGCGCGGCGGGTGGCGGGATCGTAGGTGAGGACGCGCTGGGCGCTGGCGGGGGCGGCCGGCACATCTACTTTGGGCAGCCAGCGACGGAGTTCGGCAAGGAGGGCGGCGGAGGTGGGGCGGGCGGCGAGGTTGGTCCACTCGTGCGGGTCATTGCGGAGATCGTAGAGTTCTTCGCTGCCGTCGGCGTAGCGGATGTAGCGGTGGTGTTCGCTGCGGATGCCGTGGTTGCCTTGATTGTGGGTGGTGATCGCGGGGCGTTCGCGCGGGGCGGTGGCGTCGCGGAGTTGCGGGACGAGACTAAGACCTTCGAGGCCGGCGAGGGCGGGAAGGCCGGCGAGGTCGGCGAGGGTCGGAAAAATGTCGAGCAACTCAGCGGGGCGGGTCACGCGGGCGCCGGCGGCGATGCCGGGTCCGGCCATGAAGAGCGGGACGCGGGTCGAGCGTTCCCAGAGCGTGTTTTTGCCGCTGATCTCTTTTTCGCCGAGGTGATAGCCGTGATCGCCGGCGAGGACGACGACGGTGTGTTCGCGTTGGCCGGAGGCATCGAGGGCGGC
>CANHAH010000018.1 GCA_947458705.1 Opitutia bacterium
CGATTCGAGATTTTATAGAACAACATGCGGTTTGATTGTTTTTCGGCCCAATCTCGTGCCAAGTAGCGGGCGCGAATAATTTCGGGGATCTTGGCTCATTTGGGCATCGCCGCTGAGAATATTTCTTGGAGAGAATTGTTCTAAACAATCGGTGCGGTGGTAGTCCGGATGCGATTGAGTTTGGAGGGAAAAGCTCCCTTGCCTCCGCGGGGATATGCGGCAACTTTCAGCCTTTAGCATGAGTACCTCAGTCAAAATTTACGATACGACTTTGCGTGATGGCACGCAGGGAGAGGGCATCAGTTTTTCTGTGGCCGACAAGCTACGGATTGCCGAGCGGTTGGATCAATTTGGCGTCGACTACATTGAGGGTGGGTTTCCTGGCTCTAATCCGAGGGATATTACGTTTTTCGCGGAGGCGAAACACCTCAAGTTAAAGCACGCTCGGCTGGCGGCCTTTGGTTCCACGCGTCGCGCTGGAGCGCAAGCGGACCAAGATCCACAATTGCGCACATTGATCGATAGCGGCATGCCCGTGATGACTATTGTGGGTAAAACGTGGACGCTCCACGTCACCGAAATTTTGCGCACGACGCTCGAGGAAAATCTCGCAATGATTGAAGATTCCACGCGCTATTTGGTCGCGCAGGGGCGCGAGGTGGTCTATGACGCCGAGCATTTTTTCGACGGTTATAGGGCCGATCCTGAGTACGCAATTCGCACCTTAGCAGCTGCTTTGCGCGGCGGCGCGAGCAACCTTACTCTCTGTGATACCAATGGTGGAACGCTCGTGGATGATTTTAAGGGCATCGTCGCCCATGCCGTACGGGAATTTGGCGGAGATAAGATCGGCGTGCATTGTCATAACGACAGCGGATTGGGCGTCGCACTCACCCTCGCGGGCGTGACGGCGGGTGCTCGACTCGTCCAAGGCACTGCTAACGGCTATGGTGAACGCGTCGGGAATGCTAATCTTACGACGGTTCTAGCAAATTTGTTTTTAAAGATGGATTGCACGGCGCGATGTGCATCGAACTTGGCGCAACTGCGCGATCTCTCGCTGTTTTTTGACGAGCTCGCAAATCTGCGGCCTGATCCAAAGGCGCCGTTTGTCGGTCAATCCGCTTTTGCGCACAAAGGTGGTTTGCACGCTAACGCTGCGCAAAAGGTTGCTCGTAGTTACGAGCATATCGACCCCGCGCTCGTAGGTAACCGCACCCGTGTGCTCGTGTCAGATATGGCGGGTCGTAGTAGCCTCGCGCTCAAGGCCAAAGAACTGGGCCTCGAGTTGGATGAAAAACATCCCGAGATGAAAACATTGATTGAGCAACTTAAGGAGCGTGAGTTCCGGGGCTACGAATATGAAGCTGCCGATGCCTCATTTCGTCTCTTGATCGGTGCCGCGCTCGGTAAGCGAAAAACGTTTTTTGAAGTCGAGACCTATCGCGTAATCATCGAGCGTCACGGAGCTGATCTTTGGGCAGAGGCTACGGTTAAGATTCGCGTCGAAGGGGAATCAGTTCACACCGTGGCCGAATGTACGGGCCCAGTCGGAGCACTGGATAAGGCGCTGCGTCTCGCGCTAGAAAAAACCTACCCTCAGCTGCGCGAATTGGTATTGCGCGACTACAAAGTACGCATCCTCGAAAGTGGCGCGGGTACTAATTCGCGCACCCGGGTTTTGATCGAAAGCGGCGACGGTCGCACCGTCTGGGGTACTGTTGGCGTGAGTGACAATATCATTGATGCTAGTTGGGAAGCGTTGCGAGACGCCGTGGACTACAAGTTGTCCTTGGGCTAAGTAAACGCAGCGGCGCCACAGCTTTTATACTTGGGCTTTGCGCGTGTAGAGGCTGGCCGATCCGCTGCACCGCTGCGCCAACCAGCAAGCGAGCGCAAAATACACTACGTGGTGCGCGCCAAAAAGTTCGACGCCCAAGATGGTGCAGGCGAGGCGAGTCTTCGTTGCACCTGCAAATACAGCGATCAGGCCTAGGCCTGCCAACAAATCCAAGGGAGCTCCGAGGAGTAGGGCCAGAGTGTGGCCGAGCGTGGCGCCTATGAAAAAAAGCGGTGTCACTTCGCCACCTTTAAAACCACTGGCGATGGTCACGACGGTAAAAATCAATTTCCAGGCCCAACTCCAAGTGCTGGCTCCACCCGTTTGGAAAGCGGAAAGTATCGTTACAGCTGCGGGGTTGTTTGAACTTACCCCAAGGCCAAGATAATCGCGCGTGCCCACGAGATAGACGAGCGCGATCACCATTATGCCTCCGATCATGGGCCGCAGCGGCGCATAGGCCACGAGACGCTTAATGGCGTTATTTAAAAGATGAATGAGTGCTGTGAACACTCGACTCGCGTAGCCAAAAACCACGGCCGCGATCATAACTTTGATCAATAACAAAGGCTCGATAAAATCGCTTAGTTTCGTGCCGGTCCTGCTGCTGATATGATAGATAGCATGCTGAATGCCCCAGGCTGAGCAGGTGAGGTGCCCAACCCAGCTCGCCAAAAGTACTGGCAGTAACATCCGGTACTGGGTGCGATCACGGGCAATAACCTCCAGCGCGAAGACTGCACCTGCCACCGGCGTGCCAAAAATAGAGCCGAAACCAGCCGCAACGCCTGTCATGAGCACGACGCGTAGCGTCACTGCCGGCAGTTGAAACCGCCGGCCCAAAGCGCTGGCGATACTACCGCCCATTTGAACCGCTGTGCCTTCACGCCCAGCTGACCCACCGCACAGATGAGTGACTAGCGTGCCTATTAGGACTAGGGGAGTGAGTCGGGCCGGTACACCACCGCTCGGGCTATGAATCTGTTCGATGATTAAGTTTGTGCCACCTTCAGCTTTTTGACCGATACGCTGATAGATCCAGCCGACCCCAAAGCCCGCCACTGGCAGTAACCAGATTAACCACGGGAAGGTTTCGCGGGTTTCTGTGGCGCGATCCAGCGACCATAAAAATAGCGCGCTCGCGCTGCCCGCTAGTAAACCAACTGGGATCGCCCACTGGCACCACCCAGTCACCGCTCTCAGCGGAGTAGTGTATGAATAAGGCTTGGGCGGTTGAGTCATAGAGCGCAGGATGATCAGGTTAGGAATCGAGCGGCTTCAGCAGAGTCAACCTGCTGGTGGTCACGGTGACCATAGCAGGATTGAGCGGTGGAAAAGAGATCGCGCTTTTGTTTTGGAAAAAGTTTCCCACGGTGCATGTTTCACGTCTTTTCATCCTTGTGAGCGCACCTGAAGACTCCCCTTACGAACAGCCGAACCTCGAACCGGCTCCCGATCCCCGTGAAAAACCGATGGGTTTTTTTGATCATCTCGAAGAGATGCGTTGGACGATCATCAAATGTGCGGCGACTTTTTTGATTTTTGCGTGTTTGATCGGTATTTTTCTAAAAGAGTTTAATGAAGTCCTGCTTTGGCCGTTGAATTCAGTCACTGCTTCCTACCCCGATCTTAAGTTGGAGCTTGGTACTACGACGATCATGGAGGGGTTCAACGTTGTGATTCAGATGTGCTTGATGGGCGGTCTCATTCTATCAATGCCGTTTTTTCTGTTTTTTATTGGTCAATTTGTGGCGCCAGCGCTCACGGAAAAAGAATTGAAGGGGGTTTTGCCAATGTGTGTTTCGGCTACGATTCTTTTCATCATCGGAGCCAGTTTCGCTTTTTTGTTCCTGATGCCGAGTACGGTGCGGGTATCGATCGAGTTGAATCAATTTTTCGGTTACGCCACGCGGTGGACGCCTGGAGCCTATTACAGTTTGTTGACTTGGTTTGTGCTCGGGGTGGGGGCTTCTTTTGAATTCCCGCTTGTGATCGTGCTGCTCGTTTGGCTCGGCCTAATGACGACGGCGTTTCTTAAAAAATACCGCAGGCACGCGATCGTGATCATTTTCGTCATCGCCGCTGTGGTGACGCCGACGCCAGATCCCTTTGTGCAGACGATGTTCGCGCTACCGCTCTATTTGCTATTTGAAATTGCGATTTTCGCTTCGTCTAGGGTGGAAAAGCGCAAAAATGGTTTTCGCCTTGGGAAGAGCTAATCCTCTTCGCAACCGATCGGTCCGAGTTTGAGCTCGGGCCGGTGAAGGCAGGTTCAGGCTGCGTTTAAATGCAATATTCGATAACGGCGGCTTCTGCTGCTAGAGAATTGGGGGCGGCGGCCAGTAAGGTCTGTGCCACGCGAAGTGCTTGGCCTCGTAGTTCAGGTACGGCGATGGTTTCCCATAGTGTGCCGCGGAGCAAAGGACCGAGCGCGAGTAGATACGGCGAGGGTTGGTCGTCTTTTTGAATCACCGTGAAATCAGGCGCGATTTTGAGGCCCATGTCTGCGGCATCTGCTTGAGCGAGACCGCGTTTGAGTAAAGCGCGCAACAACGGTGAATGCGTGGCACTGAAGCGGGTTTGCGGCCCAGTGCCGTTAATCACAAGATCAGCTGTGAGGCTAGAAGCTGCTCCGCCTGAGGGTTGCAGATCTACGGTAATTTTTTGACCAGCGGCGCGGAGACCGGTTATGTTGGCAGCGGTGGTCGTGATGCGCCCGCTCGTGACGGCGGCAGTGATGGTTTGATGGATTGAAGGGGCGATGCGGTGGCGGACGACGTTCCAGCGCGCGGCATAATGGGTGATGAATTTCTGTCGCTCCTTATCAGAAAATGCCTGCCAAATTCGTTGGGTGTGGGGCCGGAGCTTATCCACGATGATAGCGGGATTAGCCCCGAGGGTACGGAGTCGTTCGCAGTGGTGCTCCATTAGTGCGACCAACTCGGAGAGACCTAGGCTCGCCAGATCGACGTCGGACGGCGGAAAATCAGGGACATCGACGCCTTTGAAATGCGATTGAGGTAAAAATCCATGACGAGAAATCGCGTGGATGCGTCCGCGCCAATCCAACGCGAGTAAGGTAAGAATCGCGTCGACTGTCGTAAGGCCGGTGCCGAGAAGTACGATGGTACCGCCGGGGGCCGGAAGTTTTTTTCCCCAGTCGATCCAGGGGTTGGCGCACCAAGCGGGGTGGTCGCAGAGTGCTGCGCTTCCGTTGAGATCGGCCGGGGGTTCATTGCCTGTAGCAAGGACGACACGATCCGCCAGCATAGCTGTTCCGTCGGCGAGAATGAGCCGAGCTCCTTGGGTTTCAGGAATTAGATCTACGACTTCGATTGATATATTTTTAATTTCGACGCTCGAGCGTGAGTTCAGTGGGCCGGAATAGTGCCACGCTAGGCTGCGTAGATAGTCTCCGTAAACGCGTCGCGGCATAAATGTTTCGCGTAATTCGGCTTCGGGTATGTTGGCGTACTCTGTGCGCGTGATCAGCCAATCGACAAAGTGGCTGGGGTATTCGGGAAACGCCGACATGTTGCGAGCGGCGACATTAAGTAAATGCTCTGGACGTTGCGTACTGTACGCGATGCCGCGTCCGGCGGGATAGGTGCAATTAAGAACGCTGATCCGGAGCGGTACGGTGCTTAGGCGGGCAAGATTTATTGCCGTGAGTGTGCCGCTAAAGCCGCCACCAATTATGGCGATGCGTTGGAGGTGGGGCTGAATCATAGGCCGTGATGCAGAAATAGACGCCGCAGATGCTTAAGGGATGGGGAGGAAATAAAAAAAGCGCGTTGATGATCAACGCGCTTAAAGTCTGAGCCGCGGTGGTGGCGGTATTATTTCTTTTTGGCCGCGAGTTGTGCCTTAAGGACTACGCGGAACATTTGGATGGCTAGCCAGAATACGCCCGACATACAGGCGGAGGTCAGGCCACCCCACAGCATCACCATCTTTGGATCGTGCGTTGGGACATGCGAGGCCACCAGCGAGTAGATATAAAGAAAAAAGCCGATCACGAGCACGGCATCGACAACGAGGCTAAGTGGCGTGGTGAGTTTTCCAAGAGGCGTAGACATATCAAAATGAGAGATTGAGATAGTGGGCTTTGTCCACGGAAATTTTCTTGGTTTCAGGGGTGCGCGTAATTTGTTCAGCTTGCAGCCGACGGATCTCTTCTTAATCTCCAACCTAATGGCTCCTGTCGATTCCGCCGCTCAACGTAGTCGCACGGTTGTGGAGCAGCTCCGGCGATCTGACATTTTTCGAGATTATGAGCAGGCTTTTCGGGAGACTACGGGCTTACCGATTAATCTGCGTCCGATCGAGGCTTTTGACCTGCCGCATCATAAAGATCCGAAGCAGGCGCCGTTTTGCGCGTTGCTAGCTCAGAGCAACAAATCTTGCGCGGCTTGCCTTCAGCTACAGAAAAAAGTCGAAGAGGAGGCGAAATTGGAGCCGAAAACACTCAAGTGCTTTGCCGGCCTGTGTGATTCGTCTGTGCCGGTGCGCGTGGGCGAAAACCTTGTGGCTTTTTTGCAAACCGGCCAGATTTTGTTGCATCAGCCCTCGAAGGCTGAATTCGCCAAAACGACGCGTCAGCTTGTCCAGTGGGGATCCGAAGTTGATCTTAAAAAATTAGAGGAAGCTTATTTTCAGACCCGTGTCGTCTCCAAAAAACAATACGAATCCATACTGCGGTTACTAACAATTTTCGCGCAACATTTGGCCTCGGTGAGTAATCAACTCAGTGTGCGGCAAAGCACTAGCGAGGCACCCGCCGTGACGCGCGCTCGCATATACATTGCCGAGCATCAAACGGAGGAAATTGCCCTCAAGGACGTGGCCGGGGCTGTGAACATGAGCGCATTTTATTTCTGCAAAACCTTTAAAAAGGCCACGGGGATGACGTTTACCGATTATCTAGCCCGCGTTCGGGTGGAGAAAGTTAAGAATCTTCTGCTTAATCCGCACAAACGCGTGAGTGAAGCCGCTTATGAAGCAGGGTTTCAATCGTTGTCGCAGTTTAACCGGGTTTTCCTTCGGATAGCGGGACAATCACCCTCGGTTTACCGCGATCACGTGCATAACATTTCGAGGTCCTGATAAGCCTCAAGAGCGCGCTGAAACCTTGGCGGCGCTCAGCGCGGCGTCCCGATATTGGCAGACAGAGCAAAAAGCCTCTACCTCCGTGCGCCCTAAAATGCGGATTAAGTTTAATAATTCAATCACCGCTTGATCGCGTACCACGGATTCCAGTTTGGGTATTGAGACTTGGGTAAACACCATCGCTTCTAGCCACGCTTGTTCTCCGGCGATAAAAAAATAGAGGTACGGATTACGGCCGCAGGGACAATTCGGGCGTGCACAACTGGTCTGTAGCGGTCCGGGTGTCTTAAGTTTCGAAGCTATTTCCAGAGCTTGAATGATCGAGTCGAAGGTCCAATCCAGTAAATGGATCAACATGTCTGGGTGAGCTAGGGCAGTATTCGCACGCTCAATATGCAGCAGTGTGGCCCACCGGGCGCAGATTTGCGTCCGTCGATTAAGCAGCGCTTGAACCAATTCTCCCTGCATTACTAGAGAGTATCAATTTGGTCTAACGCTTACTCCGCGCGCCTTGCGAAAGTTTAGGCATTTTTTGCCTCAGTAAAAAATCAACCTCGGACAAAATATGCACAGTCTCAGGCAAGGCCTGCACAGACTGATCGAGTTTAAACGGTTACATTCAGAGGCACACAACAACTCGCACCCAATGAAAATTAACGCCTCTCACGCCATCGCATCAACAGAACCGACCGAAGCTCAAATTCAACATCAGGCTTATATGCTTTGGCAGGCTGCCGGATGCCAAGAGGGCCGAGAGCTCGATGACTGGCTTCAGGCCCGTGAACTGCTGCGCCATCTGCATGGGCACGCCAACCATAAGCCGCGGGCAAGAGTCCAGAAACGTCAGGCCCAATAATTCCGAAAATTTCTGCCTAGTTGATGCTGTTTATGTCTGTCGTGCCACTCACGCTTACTATTAGTCTATTTTTAGTTTTCACGTTCATTATTTTTTTTCTGCGGGAGCATGCCCGCAGTGGCAATAGTAGTGTCGAGCGCGATTCGTTACTACCCTTGTTAGAAGAAACTCCGCACCTGGCTGACTCGAAGCATTTAATATCCGAGTTAGACCACGACCATGATGCTGAGTTAGCGGCCGGCGCGGCCGAATGCGTTTGTCGTAGTATTCCTCATGCCCGGTGTGCGGGGTGTCTCAAGCAACCGGCTGATCAAACCTGAATTTCATTCAAACGATTAATTCTTAGCTATGTCCGACCAAAAAATAACCATCGAATTCAACGACAAGGTCGTTCGCCAATTCTTGCTCGCCTCCGTGATTTGGGGCGCCGTAGGCATGGTGGTCGGAACGCTCGTGGCTGCTCAGCTCAATTACTGGCAGGTAAATTTTAATCTTCCTTGGCTTACGTTTGGCCGCCTGCGTCCGCTGCACACCAATGCTGTAATTTTTGCTTTTGTGGGCAACATGATGTTTGCCGGCATCTATTATTCGACCCAACGCCTCGTGAAGGCTCGTTTGGCCAGTGATTTTCTCTCCCAACTGCATTTCTGGGGTTGGCAGCTTATCATCGTGGCGGCTGCAATCACGCTCCCTTTAGGATTCTCGCGCGGTAAGGAGTACGCGGAGCTCATCTGGCCGATCAATATTGCGGTTACTTTGATTTGGGTGGTGTTTGCCGTTAACTTTTTTTGGACACTCGCTAAACGTCGTGAACCGAGCCTCTACGTGGCGATCTGGTTTTACATCGCGACGATCATCACTGTGGCGATGCTCTACATTGTTAACCATCTCTCGATTCCGACGGGTTTGCTTCACAGTTATCCGGTCTTTGGAGGGGTGCAGGATGCGCTCGTTCAGTGGTGGTACGGGCACAACGCCGTCGCATTTTTTCTAACCACCCCGATTCTTGGCGTGATGTATTATTTTCTGCCAAAAGCGGCGGAGCGTCCGGTCTATTCTTATCGGTTGTCGGTCATTCATTTTTGGTCGCTTGTATTTGTTTATATTTGGGCTGGCCCGCATCATCTGTTGAACAGCGCTTTGCCCGGTTGGTTGCAGAACCTCGGCATGACTTTTTCGCTGATGCTCTGGGCCCCATCGTGGGGCGGTATGCTTAATGGTCTTCTCACGCTACGCGGCGCATGGGACAAACTCCGGACTGATCCGGTGCTCAAGTTTTTCGCTGCGGCCGTCACGTTTTACGGCATGTGTACCTTTGAAGGGCCGCTGCTTTCGATTAAATCGGTCAACGCCCTCGGCCATTACACCGATTGGATCATCGGCCATGTCCATGGCGGCACGCTCGGTTGGAATGGGTTTATGGCTGCCGGCATGATTTATTGGCTACTCCCGCGTCTTTGGAGTCGGCCTTTGCACTCGATTTCTCTAGCTAATCTCCACTTTTGGCTCGGGACGGTCGGCATCCTTCTCTACGTCGGCGCGATGTGGACGAGCGGGATCACTCAAGGGGTCATGCTCAACGCCACGACGGAGGGCGGCACACTTTTGGCCTATCCAAATTTTCTTGATACGCTCAATACGATCCGACCGATGATGTTAATGCGCGTGATCGGTGGATCACTGTATCTCGTCGGCTGGTTCCTTCTGATTTATAATCTCTGGAAAACCATCGCCACGGCTCATCCCGTTAACGGGACCATAGAAGTTTTTGCGGACGAAGGGACCGTCGTCCACGAAGACAAAATCACGCTGGTCGGTACGTTTCTTAATCCACCAGTGGCCTTCTCTATCTTCGGCGTGGGCTTCTCGTGCGCGTGGATGTTTGGCGGCGACTTTTTGAGTATCGCTGGAATGTTCGGTTTATTGCTCTGCGTCGTATTGGCCTACGCCCATTTCGAGTCGCGCGGTAAAAAATGGGCCACTTGGTACGATCGCCTCCTGGTTAACTCCGTGCCATTTACGATTCTCGTCGTGATTGCCGTCGCGGTCGGTGGACTTGTGCAAATTATTCCAACCGTTCTGGTGAATCGCGGTGCCAACCTCGAGGAGCGCCGTCAGCTACTATATACGCCGCTCGAGCTCGCTGGACGCGATATTTTCGTCAGCGAAGGCTGCTACAACTGTCACTCACAAATGATCCGTACGCTTGTGCCTGATGTGCTCCGCTATGGTGATTACTCGCGTCTCGGTGAATCTATTTACGACCATCCGTTTCAATGGGGGTCTAAACGTACCGGTCCGGATTTGGCCCGCGTTGGATCAAAATATCCCAATATCTGGCATCTGCGCCACATGGAAGACCCGCGCTCAATTTCCGTTGGGTCTAACATGCCGAACTATCCTTGGCTGTTCACCCTCACTACGGATTTGGCGGCTCTCCCCGGGAAAATCGCTGTGCAACGTCTGCTTGGCGTACCTTATCCCTCGTGGACCGATGCGGCGATCGCCGCTGACTTTGTATACCAATCCAAAATAATCGCGAATGATCTACAAACGGCAGGCGCCGTGATCGCCCCTGACAAACAGATCGTCGCACTCATTGCGTACCTACAAAAGCTCGGAAAATACGAGACCGTGGTGCCGCAATCCAGTACCGCTCGTTAAGAGCATCGTTCTATAACACTCACCTGCCTGAATTTTTTATGTTTCGCCGCCTTATCTTTGCTGACTCCTCAACCTTGTTCACCCTCGTGGCGTTCATCACCGCGGTATCCATTTTCGTCTCAATCAGTTGGCGCGCCTTGCGAATGAAACGCACCCAACTTGCCCATTTCGAAAATCTGCCCTTCAGCACACCCACTCCTTCTGCTCGCCATGACACCGATCCCACCGCCTGAAGACGATACCCTGCGTCAGCATTCTTTTGACGGCATCCAGGAATTCGACAAGCGCCTCCCTAATTGGTGGCTGATGACGCTCTACGGCGCGATTATTTTCTGGGTTGGTTATTGGGCTTATTTTCAGTGGTTTCACGTCGGTCTCGATGGCCCCCAAGAAGTGACCCGTGAGATGAGTAAAATCGAGGCCGCGCGTCTTGCGGCCGCGCCCACCACGGACAACACCAGCCTCTGGAAAATGAGTCGCAACCCCGTTTTTATTGAAGCTGGTCGCACTACATTCAACACGCTGTGCGCGAGTTGTCATACTGAGAAACTTACTGGAGCGATCGGTCCTAATCTCGTCGACCAACTGTGGATTCACGGTGGCACACCGATAGAAATTTACGCCACCATGGAGAAAGGTGTGCTCGCCAAAGGTATGCCCGCGTGGGTTCCGGTGATCGGCGCTAAGAAATCCGCTGAAGCAGTCGCCTATATACTGAGTTTTCACAAGGAAGGCGAACGTATCGAGATGCAGGCCGCTTGGATTCCACAAGCACCTAAATAATTAATGTCTTTGGCTCCGCCCCAACCCAACCGCGATTCTGTCACCACCATCCGCGATGATGGCTCTCGCGCTTTTTTGTATCCCGCCGATACGCAGGGACCATTTGCGCGGGCACGGCGGTGGACGGCGGCGTTTTTGATCGTTTTCTACCTTTCCTTGCCTTGGATCAAAATCAACGGATACCCGGCAGTTTTTCTAGATCTCAACGAACGACATTTTCATCTCTTTGGTCTTACTTTTGCAGCGCAAGATTTGTGGCTAATTTTTTTCCTTATCACAGGCGTTGGCTTTTCGTTGTTTTTTATCACTGCGCTGCTTGGGCGCATCTGGTGTGGTTGGGCGTGTCCACACACAGTTTTTCTAGATCACGTTTATCGCCGAATTGAACGCTGGATTGATGGCGATGCGGTGCATCGACGCGCCTTGACTGATGCGCCGATGAACGCAGCGAAATTTTTAAAACGAATCCTGAAGCATACGCTCTACTTAATAGTTTCGGCAGTGATCACTCACTTGTTTTTCGCCTATTTTGTGTCGTTGAGCGAGGTCTGGGCCATGATGAAAGAAGCACCTGGGGAGCACTGGGCGTCGTTTGGGTTTATGGCGGTGTACACGGCTGGACTCTATTTTAATTTTGCCTGGTTCCGAGAGCAACTATGCATCGTCATCTGTCCCTATGGACGCATACAATCAGCGTTGATCGATACTCATTCGCTAGTGGTAGGCTACGATGCGCAACGCGGCGAGCCGCGTGGTAAACCCGGTGCACTAGGCGTGGGTGATTGCATATCTTGCAGTCGCTGCGTTCACGTCTGCCCCACGGGCATCGATATCCGACAAGGCCTTCAGATGGAATGCATTGGTTGTACCGCCTGTATCGATGCGTGCGACGCAGTTATGACTAAACTAAAACGCCCCGCCGGCCTCATTCGTTATGATTCACAAGCGGCGTTTGCCGGCAAAATTACGCGTTGGTTGCGCCCCCGCACTTTCCTATATGGCGCGCTCCTTGCGGCTGGCGCGAGTGCCGCACTTTGGGCTATTTCCACGATTCGACCGGCCAATCTCGGCATCACGCGTATGATGGGTGCCCCCTACATCGTTAGTGATGGGTATGTGCGTAATCAATTCCTTGTGCGCGTCGTCAATAAACGGAACCAAGCCGTGAACTTCGTTTTGCATTTAAATCGAGCTCCAATCGGTCTCCAGCAGACCGGCCTCACGACTGCCTTTGCGGTTCCTGCGTTGTCGGAAACGTTGCAACCGCTGGTGCTTCAGTTGCCAAAAAAAAATTACCACGGCCCTTTTATTTTTGAAATACGGGTTGAGGATGAAGCCGCTCGTTTCCACCTCGAGCGCAATGTAGAGTTTCTTGGTCCCGACGCGAATGTATCGGTCGAAGAAAATTACGGCAAACGTGAGCACTAAGCCCTCTAATACCTCAGGTGTTAAAAATTCACGACTAATCTGGATCGTAGTGGCTGTTTTTACTGTGCAGATTTCTCTCTGGGCTGCTTGGATCTCATTCGCCGCGAAGCATAAGGTAGCCGAACTGCCGCTCGTCAGATCCCGCTAATTATATGGAATTTGCTGCCATCGATTCGCCAACTGTGGCTCTTGTCGCCGGATTAGTGACGAGTCTGCACTGCACTGGCATGTGCGGACCGTTAGCCTGCTCGCTCATGCCCGTGCGTGGTGATCGCGCCGATGACCAGACGGTGAGCACGGTTTATCATATTTCACGCCTAACCAGTTATGCGTTGGTCGGTGCATTAGCCGGCGGCCTTGGACGCGTGCCGATCACCTGGATCTCACACACTGCACTGCGCTGGATGCCCTGGGTCACGGTGTTTTTTTTTATTTCGCTGGCGCTGCGATGGGATCGGTTCGTGCCGCGAATTCCTGGGCTTGGCCCCTGGATTTTTCAGCTGCAAGGCTGGCTGCGGACACGGCCGCGGACTCAAGCCGCCGCTGTGCTCGGATTGGCGACACCTTTACTGCCTTGTGGGCCTCTTTATTTCCTCATGGCCCTTGCAACCTTGTCGGGTTCGACGTTGCGAGGGGTGGAGTTTATGATCGCATTTGGGCTAGGTACCGTACCGTTGCTATGGCTCGCGCAAAGTCAGTTTCAATGGTTGCGCGCAAATTTATCGCCGCATTGGCTTGCGCGCACGCGCACCGTGCTCGCGTTGACCACCGCTGCGGTAGTGGGGTGGCGTCTTCGAGCTACGCTTGGTTTCGCCGGACCTGATCCGTCTTTATTCATTTGTTTTTAAACATGAACGTAGATCTCCGTTCTGAGCCGATATTCCTCCCTTTGATTGACGAACTCGCTCCTGCACGATCGCGATTTAATAAGCCATTGTGCCGGCATTGTGGATCGCCGCTTTTGGATGCGCGGATGGCGGAGTCGGGCTTCTGCTGTGCGGGTTGCAGTTACGTCTTTCGAATCGTGCACGAACATGGTTTGGCAGGCTATTATCGTATTAAGGATCAAATTACGGTGCCGGCGGATGTGGCAGTGTTACAGGCCCGCAATTATGCTTGGTTGGAAACGGAACAACGCGTGGCGGAGTTAGCGGTGGCGGATTCAGGCCGTCCACCTGAGCTGGTCTTAGATTTACAAGGGGTTTCGTGTGCGGGCTGCGTATGGTTGATTGAACGCCTGTTCGCCCAGCAGGCCGGTGGGCGCGATATCGTGACTAACGCGCAATTCGGCACAGTGCGCTGGCGCTGGATCGTAGGCGTGTTCGATTGCGCGGCGTTTGCTCGGACGTTGCAGACCTTTGGATATTTGGTGGGACCGTTGGGCGAAGCGCGGGCGGAGCCAGAGAGCCGCGGCTTGGTCAAGCGCATCGGGTTGTGCACGGCCTTCGCGATGAACGTTATGTTATTCACGTTTCCGGTTTATTTCGGCATGGAGCCCTCTTTTGAATACGCGCGCTTGTTTGGTTTGTTGTCTCTGACGTTTTCGTCGCTGAGTTTTTTTGTGGGAGGTATTTATTTTCTAGGTCGTGCTCTACGTGCGTTGCGGGTAGGAGCGATGCATATTGATCTGCCTATCGGGCTAGGGATTGTGGGGGCTTATGCGGGCTCACTTTACGGGTGGTTTTCAGGAGAAGAGCGTTTTTTGTACTTTGATTTTGTCAGCGGATTTATCCTGCTGATGCTAATCGGGCGTTGGGCTCAGGTTGCTGCCGTGGAGCGTAACCAGCGGCGTTTGCTGGCGTTGCAGCCTAAGCCGCCGCAGGTAGTGACGGAGGACGCGGGATTGGTCGCGCCGGAGTTATTGCGTGTCGGGCAGATTTACGCATTGAAATCGGGTCAGACCAATCCTGTAGAGGCGCAACTCGGCGAGGAGGGCGCGACCGTTTCACTGGCGTCGATCAATGGTGAGGCAGAGCCGCGAGTTTTAGTGCCGGGTGCGCGAGTGCCGGCGGGCGCAGTCAATATTGGTCTCATGCCGCTACGGCTCAAGGCAAGTCAGAGGTGGCGAGAGTCCTTGCTTGCGCAGTTGTTGGAGACGCCGGAGCGCGCTGGGGTAAAAGATCGTTGGATCCAGCAAATAGTGCGTGGTTATATTGGTGGAATTCTAGGAATCGCTCTGTTGTCCGGATTAGCCTGGTGGTGGGGGACGGGGGACGCGTTGCGCACGTGGGCGGTGGTGACGGCAGTTCTCGTCGTTTCGTGTCCGTGTGCGGTGGCTTTGGCATTTCCCTTATCCGATGAAATAGCGACGGTGGCGTTGCGGCGTCGTGGAGTTTTTGTGCGCGAGGAAGCTCTTTGGATGAAACTCAGTCGCGTGCGGCACATTGTATTCGATAAAACAGGGACGCTAACATTGGAGGCGCCGGTGTTGAAAAATCCCGACGCTTTGAAGGGGTTGGAACCATCGGCGAGAGCCGCGTTGCACACGTTGGTACGGGATAATCCGCATCCGGTGAGTCAGGCGCTTTTGGAGAATATTTTAGCTGCGGGTACGCCTGAAGTACTCGAGGGAGAGGTGACGGAAGTAGTTGGTTGTGGAGTTGAGATTGGCAACTGGTCGTTGGGTCGAGCGGGTTGGCGCGGGGTGTCTCAGCGGGAGGGCGCGACTGTATTGGTACGAGCAGGCTCAGTGGTGGCGGAATTTATTTTTTCAGACACGGTGCGGGCCGATGCCCGCTTGGAAGTGACCGCACTGCGGATGCGAGGGCTGACGGTACAGGTTTTGAGCGGAGATCGACGGGAGAAAGTGGCCACTTTAGTTGAGGAGTTGGGGCTACCGTCGAATTGTGGTTTTGGGGAGCTTTCGCCGCAGGAAAAGGCGGCCTGGTTTATCGGGAATCGTGCAACAGATACTCTGATGCTCGGGGATGGGGCCAATGACAGTTTGGCGTTTGATCGCGCGTGGTGTCGTGGCACGCCCGTGATTCACCGCGGATTGCTCGAGCAGAAGGCGGATTTTTATTATCTCGGCCGTGGCATCGGCGGCATTCGGGCGCTCTTTGAAGTGGATACGATGCGGCGACGGACTCAGAGGGTGATTTTATTTTTTTCTATCTTTTACAACCTGCTCGCAGTCGGGCTCGCGGTGGCCGGAAAAATGAATCCACTGATTGCGGCGATTTTGATGCCGGTAAATTCGCTTGCGACGCTTGCGATCGTGATGGGCGGAATGCGCCGGGTTTTTCGTGTAGCGCGTTAAAGAGATTTTGGAATTTCGGCAGTGAGGTTCTCGGGGGCGCCCGTAGTGACTAGGATATTGTCTTCGATGCGCACGCCACCGAGGTGCAGGTAAGAGTCTATGAGCGACCAGTTGACGCAGTCGTGGTAGGTCGCGCGGCGTACGGGATCTTGAAGCAGTGGCGGAATAAAATAGAGGCCGGGTTCGATGGTGACGACGTAGCCGGGTTCAAGTGGAAGATCCATGCGTAACGTGCGCAGCGAAGGCCGGGGATTTTTTGTACGACCGGGGAAAAGTCCGCTGCCGTCGCGCACGCCGAGACCGACCATGTGACCGATACCGTGGGGAAAAAATAGCGTGTGAGCCTCCTGTTCTACCAGAGAGGTTGGCGAGCCGCGCATGACGCCCATGGCGACGAGGCCTGCGACCATTTCGACGGCGCAAGCTAGATGGAGGTGGGTCCATTCGGCGCCAGCGATGCAGCGACTTATCGCGCGTTCTTGGGCGTGGAGGACGATTTGATAAAGATCGCGTTGAAATGGGTCAGGTTGATCGACGACGTAGGTGCGCGTGACATCGGCGGTATAGCGGCCAATTGCGGCGCCGGCGTCCACGAGGACAAAGTCGCCGCTGCGCGTACGGCGGGCTGAAGGAGAAAAATGCAGGACGGCTGAGTTAGAGCCTGTACCAACGATGGTGCTATAGCCAGGACGGGTCCCGCCGGCTCGAAAAAATTCGGCTTCGAGTTCGATTTGGATCGCTCGCTCAGAGACGTCTGGGCGGATCAATTGCGGTAGTTTGGCATAGCCTGAGGACGTGGCGGAACAGGCGGCGCGCAAAAGTTCGAGCTCATGGTCGTCTTTCGGGCGGCGGGCGTGATGAAAGTGGTCGCGCATGCGGGCGTTGAGTGCAGCGTCGATTTGGATATCGGGACGCGGCGCGCCAAGTTGTGCGACGGGGCGACCAGCACGAGCGGCAAGCCACGGTACAAAATCGGCTAGCGGTAGACCTGGGAGTTGGACGCTGCCTTCCCAAACGCGTTCGGCTTCAGTCACGGCGGGTACGAAAGAAAGCCATTCGCCGTCTCGGGGATCGTAAGCTACGATGCCATCAATACATTCGAGTTCAGTGAGATAAAAATACTCAGCGTTACTCTGGAACGGGTAGGTTTGATCGCTGTTTTCGGGAAGTGGGACGGGGCGGCCTGCGCCGACGACGAGAAGGGCGTCATCCAGTGGTAGGCTGGCGGCGACGCGCTGGCGGCGAGAGGAAATGAAATCGCTCATGAGGCGTCATGTTGGTAACAAGGCGGGGCAGCGGCAAGACTGGGGCGGGCTTAGTCGCTTAATGTGAGCTCGCTTTTTTGGCTACATTTGTTCAGGTTACTTGTGCTATGCAAAAAATTACCTCCAAAAAGCTGATTACCCTCGCCAGCGCTCTCGCAGTGCTCGCTACCTTTGCCGCTCCGGCCCTCCGCGCCGAAGACGCGCCCAAAAAGAAAGAGCCCTCCAAGAAGCAGCTCGAAATGTGGGACAAGAACCACGACGGTAAGCTCGACGAAGAAGAGACTGCCGCTATGCGCGCCGCCAAGAAGAAGAAGGACGGCGGTGAAGCGAAGAAAGAAGAGAAGGCCTCAGAGAAGAAGTAAGCAATTCGCTCACTTTAAATCTTTTTGATTTTAAAGCCCCGATGTAAATCGGGGCTTTTTCGTAGCCGGAGGCGGCTAGGCCTTATTTTTTTCGACGAATCCTCCGCTCCAATGTAGTTTGGTACGGACTACAGCAAAGTGTTCGTAATCTAAGCTCTGCGCGAGGGGCAATTTGAGCGGTGAAATCGTGATCTCAATGGGAGAATCTGCGCAGGAGATGAGGTTGCGTTGGCCGTCCATAGCGACCAACAGAGTGGAATCGACATTGCGGCTGCGTACGCGGAGGCAAACGTCATCGCGGAAAATAATTGAGCGATTGCTGAGCGTATGCGGGCAGATGGGCGTCATCGCGATGACCCCGGCATCGGGCATGATGAGCGGGCCGCCGGCGGAGAGGTTATAGGCGGTGGAGCCGGTGGGCGTAGAAAAAATGAGGCCGTCGCAGGTGTATTCGGTGACGAGTTGGTCGTTGGCGTAGACTTCGAGGCGAGCGAGACGGGAGTTAAAAGGATCTTTGATGAGAACGTCGTTTAGGGCGATATCGTGATGATTTTTTCCAGTGGTGCAGGAAAGTAATGAGCGGTGTGCGATTTTGAATTGGCCGCGCAGAAGCGAGGCAAATTGGGTGCGGGCCTCGTCGGCGGAGAAGGTGGTGAGGAAGCCTAGACTGCCGCGGTTTATGCCGATAATTGGGACTTGGGCGCGGGCGGCCTCATGGGCGACACCGAGTAGGGTGCCATCACCGCCAATTACACAGCAAGCATCGTAGCCTTTCAGCCAACCGTGCGGGATGGCGCGGCGCGCGGTTTGTTTGGTGGCTAGACCTGCGGCCTTGGCGAGGGCGATAAGTTCGCGTGCGAGCTCGGGGGCGCCGAATTTATCGGCGTTGGTAACGAAGGCGAGCGAGCGGAGGGCTTTCATACGCAAGAATAGGGGATACACGACGACGAAGCTGGGGGGAAACTTTTTTACGCAGTGCGGCTTAAGCCGAGGAGAAACTCGCGGTTGCCATCGGTACCCGTGATAGGTGAGTCGATGGTGCCGAGCAGTGTCGCGCCGCGCAGGAGGCCGAGGGAAAAGGTGCGGATGTCGTCGAGGACGGCTTGTTGCACGGCGGGGTCTCGGATGATTCCGCGACCTTTGTCGACTTCGGCTTTACCAGCTTCAAATTGAGGTTTCACCAGAGCTACCAGCACCCCGCCGGGGCGCACAAATGGCCAAATGGCTGGCAGGACAACTTTGAGTGAAATGAAGGAGAGATCTGTGACGACCGCGTCGAACTCGTCGCGGGGCAGATCACCTACGGTGAGGTGGCGGGCGTTGATTTTTTCGAAATTGGTGACGCGCGGATCAGCGAGTAATTTGGCGTGGAGTTGAGCGCGTCCGACGTCGACGCAGATGACATCGGCGGCGCCGGCTTGAAGGGCGCAGTCCGTGAAGCCACCGGTGGAGGCGCCGACGTCGAGGACGTGCGCGCCAGTGAGATCGAGTGCGAAGGCGCTCAGGGCCGCGGAAAGTTTTTCGCCGCCGCGGCTGACGAAGCGTGGGAGTTGCTCAACGGTGAGTTCGCAATCCATCGGAAAATCACGGCCGGGTTTGTCCAGTCGCTCGGTGCCGCTGCGCACGCGGCCGGCCATTACTAGGGCTTTGGCTTGGGCACGGGATGCGGCGAGGCCGCGGCCGACGAGGAGTTCGTCTAGGCGAATTTTTTTTGCAGGAGCGGACATGCGTTGGCTTAGGCTCCGATAGCAGCTAGAAAGGCGCGAGCTAGAATCGTGTGACCGATGGCGTTGGGATGAATGCGGTCCCACGCGAGTGACATCGGATGCGTGTGGATAAGCACGGTATCGAAGGCCGCTTGCGTGTCTATGCAACGCGCGTCGTGTCTTGCAGCGATTTTTTTAACGATGGTGCCGTATTCGTCCATGCGGCGGCGCATGGGGTCGGTACGGTTAGGTTCGATGAAGTAGGGCGTCATCAGGATGAGGCCGTGGACTATGGGCCGAGTATGACGGACGAGGCGGTCCAAGGTGCTTTCGTACAGATCGGGCAGCACGTGGGCTTCAGGCACTAGCGGTTGGTCAAACTGGCGCCAGACGTCGTTAATGCCGATCATGACTGCTACCCAGTCGGGTTTGGCGGCGATTACGTCGTTGGTCCAGCGGGCCTCGAGGTCGCGTACGGTGTGCCCTGAAATGCCACGGTTGATGACGCGCAATGCGCGCGCCGGATGGACGGCGCCAAAGTGACTTGCGACCTGCTCGACGTAGCCTCGTCCAAGGCCGGTATTGAGATTCCAAGGCGTGGGGTTGCCGGTTGGGTCGCGGCCGCAGTCGGTGATGGAGTCGCCGATGAAAAGCAGGGTAGAGCGGTCGGAAATAATCATGGCTATCAGGCGTGGATTTTTTGGCGGGCGGGGGACCAGCAAGTGGTGCGACCGCCGATTTCTGCGCGGGCGAGGGGCTTTTTGGTTTTGGGACAGTCCCCACCTTTTTCCCAGCGATGATTGAACAGCCAGTTATCGGGGATGGCGATATTAAGATCGGACGGAAGCTCATCACCGCGGCCAGCGATGGTATTGAGTGCGAGGCGAGCGACAGCGCGACACTCGCGCCAGAGTTTCTTAACCTCGGTAGGCCGGAGTGTACCGGCCGGTTGCGCGGGATGTATGGCGGCGCGCCAGAGGATTTCGTCGGCCATCCAGTTACCGATTCCTGGGAAGCGTTCTTGCATGAGCAAGACGGCTTTAATCGGGGAGCGGGCGCGGCGTCGCAGAAACGCGGCAACGATCTTGGCGTCGAAGGCGGCTGAAAGCAGGGCAGGGGCGATCTGGGTCCACCACTTGGGGGCGGTGTGGCCGAGATGAAATTGGATGCGGCCGAACATGCGGGGATCAGAGAAGACTAGGGCGTGCGCTGCAGTGTAGAGAATTAGGTGGTCGTGTTTGCGCGGAGTGTGTGTGGGCTCTAAGACGCTGAGCTCACCAGTCATGCCAAGATGGACACCAAGCCAGGCATCGATGGCCGGAGCGTTAGTCGTAGCTGGGCTTAGAAAACGGAATAGAATCTGTTTCGCCGAGGCGGCGGAGGTGCTGTAAACGGACTGAGTGAGAGAGGCGCGAATGGCGGCGGCGGGCGCTGTGCGGAATAATTTTTTGGCGTCGTTCGTGTGGACGCGCAGAATCGTTGGTGAGCGGAGCGCGGCTTGGTGCCAGCGTTTACGGAAAAATTCAGCTTCAGCGAGTTCGGGCATCGGGAGCCAAGGGACAAAAAAGTGACGACTAACGTGGAGAACGTTGCGAAAAGTGTTCGTCGAAAAATTAAGTGAGCGTGGCGACGAAGGCGGCGAGGTCGGCGTGAATTTGAACGTTGGGCAGACTATGTTGAAGCCAGGTTTCCTCCGTGTGTTCTCCCGTGCAAATCGCTATCGAACGTATGCCGGCGTTGAGGCCGGCTTGGACGTCGCTCGCTCTATCACCGATCATTACGCATTGGGCGGGATCGAGGTGGTGCGCT
Organism: Opitutia bacterium; assembly: GCA_947458705.1. GTDB lineage: Bacteria > Verrucomicrobiota > Verrucomicrobiia > Opitutales > Opitutaceae > Tous-C4FEB. Next base: position 21,082 of record CANHAH010000018.1, read on the forward strand.
GCGATCATTTCCTGGATGAAGCGAGGGGATGGTTTGCGGTAAAGCGAAGGTTGGTCGGGCGCCTCGGGTGCGATGCAAAGGTCGGTGAAGAGCGGAGAAGCGAGGGCAAGTAACATCTCCATGCGAGCGTTGACGAGGAGGGTGTCCTCAAGCGTGTAAAGACCGCGACCGATGCCTGATTGGTTGGTGAAAAGGAATAATTTGTAGCCGAGCTCACGGGCGCGTTGGAGTGCGGAGCGAACACCTGGTATGAGTTCCACGCCGGCGGGGTCGGCCAGATAGTGTTTGTCGACGATGATCGTTCCGTCGCGGTCGAGAAAAAGGGCTTTGGACATGAGGCGCGGTGGCAATCAATGGCCAAGGACGTAGGCTTTGAGCTCGGCGGGGCTGACGGTGGCAGTGCCGAGTTTGCCGACTACGACGCCTGCGGCGGCGTTGGCGAAGTGAGCGGCTGTTTCGAGTTTGGCGCCGGCGGCGAGCGCGAGTACAAGAGCGGCGAGGGCAGTATCACCGGCGCCGGATACATCGTAGACTTCGCGGGCGGCAGTGGGGATCGTTTTGAGAATTTTACCCCCGGTGCTCAATAGCATGCCCTCTTCTCCGAGGGTTATTACGAGGTGTTTGGTGGCGAATTTCTCGTGCAGGCGTGCACAGACAGCGGCGGAGGGAAAGGGCTCGTGCGGAGCGGGGTGGATGCCGGCCAGTTCAAGGGCTTCACGTTTGTTTGGCGTGATGAGATCGAGTCCGTGAAAGGTGAGTGCGTGGCGCGGCTTCGGGTCGAGGGCGATGAATTTGCCGGAGGCGCGAGCAAGGCTGGTAATGCGGGCGACAAGTGCGTCCGAGAGGATGCCTTTGGCGTAGTCAGAGAAGATGACGGCGTCGTGGCGGGCGATGGCGGTTCGAAGAAGTTTTTCTGCCTCGTCGGCGGTGACGGCGTAGGCGGAGGGAGGGCCTTCGCGATCGAGGCGGCAGAGTTGTTGGCGTTGGACGACGACGCGGGTTTTGACGATAGTCTGGGCTCTGCCAGGAGTGGACAGGGTCGCGATCTTTTTATCGGCTAGGGTGGCGATAAGGGCTCGACCGGCTTCGTCGTCGCCGAAGTAGCCGACGACTGTAGATTGGGCGCCGAGGGAGGCGAGGTTGAGGGCGACGTTAGCGGCGCCTCCCGCCGTGGCGGTTTCCCGTTGAATATCTACGACGGGGACGGGGGCTTCAGGAGAGATGCGGGTGGCGTCGCCCCAGAAATAGCGGTCTAGCATCACATCGCCGATGACGAGGATGCGCAGGGCAGAGATTTTTTTAAGTAGGGAGGGTAGGTTTTTCATCGGAGCGGACGATCAGCGAAGTTCCCAAGTGTAGGGGGATTTGGAAAGGAGGTTATGACCAGTGGCGGTGACTTGGACAACGTCTTCAATGCGACAGGCACCAAGGCCGGGATAGTAGAGACCGGGTTCGATAGTGACGACGCTACCACGGCGTAGAATGTTGTCGTAGCGCGAGCTGACACTGGGGGATTCGTGGACAGCTAGGCCGAGGCCGTGACCGGTACCATGGAAGAAACCGGAGGAGCCTTTAGGTGTGTGACGGGTTTCGAAGCGACGGGCGGTGAAGGTCGCGACGACGGCTTCATGAACGGCACGACCGGTGATGCCGGCTCGGACCGTATTAAGAGCGGCGATTTGGGCGGCGCGTACAGCGGTGACGAGGGCGCGTTGCGCATCGGAGGCATGGCCGCGTAGGAACGTGCGAGTCATGTCGCCGTGATAGCCGCTGGCGGAGACACGAGGGAAGACGTCGACGATGATCAATTCGTGAGGGCGTAGCGGGCCGGACCCACGCTCGTGGGGATCACAAGCTTGGTCGCCACCGGCGGCAATGGTGTTGGCGGAGACGGCGCCAGCTTTGAGGCAGGCAGACTCTATGGCAAATTTCAGACGTTCGCTCGTGAGTGGTTTACCTTGGTAGATTAGGCTGTGGCCCCGGATCGTGCTAGCGCGTAGCACGCTCGCGGCAGCGGCGATTCCAAGGGCACTGCACCGGTTGCCCTCGCGTAGGGCTGCGATCTCGGTGGATGTTTTGATCTCGCGGGCAGGAAACAGCGGGCCGTTGGCTACGGTTAGATCGAGGCCGAGCTCGAAAAGTTTTTCGTAAATACCAGCAGGAAAATCCTCGGGAATAGTAAACGAAAGTTGGCGCAACTCGCGTGCAAGAATGAAGATGACCTCGGCTGCGCCGGGCTTGCGTTGGGGCCAGATCTCGCGGGCTTTGGCGAGGTAGGTTTCGAGCGGGAGGACACGATCGAAGGCAGATTCTCGGCGAACGCGGCCAAACTCTAGCGCGCTAACGACGGCATATTTTTTTCCGTGCGCGGAGAGAGCCACAAAAGGATCAGGCACGGATACGCGGCCGAAGTAGAGTGCGTCCGCGCTGCGCTCGGTATCGGCGTAGAGCAAAGGCGGCGGGGCTGGCTGTAGCTTCGTAGAAGGCACGGAGAGAGGAGTTGAATAACAGTTCAGGCATGATTAGCCACGGAGCTGATGAAGAACGCAAATCCGGTTTCATGCACGTTTAAGGTGGCGGCGGTCGCCTCGGCGTTGCTGTTTTCTGCCTGTGGACAGGCTGAATTATCTGTTGAAAAATCCGTCGTCGGCCTAGAACCCAAAAGCGTCGCGGACTGGTTTGCGATCAAACTCGGCGAAAAAATGCTGCGGATGCAGTTGGCGGTGCGGCCTAAGGAGCTCGAGCGTGGTTTGATGGAACGTCGCGATTTGGGCGCGAATGAGGCCATGGTGTTTGTTTTTGAGCGTCCGCAGCCAATGAGTTTCTGGATGCGAAATACGCCGACGCCGCTAGATATCGCATATTTCAGTCCGGAGGGGGCGTTGGTGGAATATTACCCTGCGTATCCCTTTGATGAGAAATCGCTGCCGTCACGGAGTCAGCGATTGCAGTTTGTCGTTGAAACAAACCAAGGCTGGTTTCGCGCTAATGGGATCAAGCCGGGTGCACAGCTCGATCTGAAGGCCCTTGGTGCGGCGCTGAGGGCGCGAGGTTTTGATCCAAAAAAATTTGGGTTCGAACCCTGATTGATGCCTCAACGCGACTCGAGCCAGACGTGTTTGTAGGGGTGGTGGTCGAGCACGGTCGAATTCCAGCCGCGCACGGACGGCTGAACTAAAAACACATGCGTATAGTGAAAAATCGGAATGATGGGAGCGGCCTCGAGAAGGATGCGTTCGGCTTGATTGAAGAGATCGTTGCGCGCGGCTAAATCGCTCGTGCGCGCCGCGGCGAAAAGCGCGGCATCGTAGGCAGAGTCAGCCCAGCCCGTGTAGTTGTTGCCGCTGGCTGTAGTAAAAATTGAAAGAAACGAAGTCGGGTCAGCGTAATCGGCCGTCCAGACGGAGCGAAGAATTTGGAAATCACCGGCGCGGCGGGCCGACAACGTGCTCTTGAGTTCTTGGTTTGTGAGGCTGACTTCGAGACCAAGTTCGCGACGCCACATTTCTTGCACGGCTTCGGCGATGGTGCGGTGGATTTCGGAAGTATTAAACAAAAGCTCGAGCGGCGGGAGACCGCGTCCGCCGGGATAACCAGCTTCGGCAAGCAGGGTAGCGGCGGCGCTTGGCGCAGGTGCGGAAAGCGCATCGATAGGCGACGCTAGCAGAGCCGGCGGGACAAGGCGCATGGCGGGCAGTTGGCCGCCACGGAGGATTTTATCGACGATTGCTGTACGGTCTAGGGCGAGGCTCAGGGCGCGCCGGATGCGTGGATCCGTCAGCGGGGGGCGATTTACGTTAAGGCGAAAAAAATAAGTGCCCAGCAAGGGATCGATGCGGAGGAGTTCGGGTGAGGTCTTGCGGTAGCTGTCGATTTTTCCGGGAGGTACGGTCTCTGTAAGGTGCAGCTGACCGGCCCGAAAGGCGCGTTCCTCGGTGTCGACCGATTCGATTGCGTGGAAGTGGATAGCGTTTAGGCGAACCTTGGCCACGTCCCAATATGTGGGTGATTTTTCCGCGATGATGACTTGCCCAGCGCGCCATGTTTTTAGGTTAAACGGTCCGTTGCCAACGAAAGTGCCGGGTCGGGCCCAAGGGTTGCCGCGGGCGCTGGCGGAGCCGCTTTTTTCAATGGCAGGTAAATACACAGGGAAGAAAGCAGTGTGGTTGAGTAGCGCGAGAAAGTGCGGAGCGGGATGCTCAAGGGTGACGATAAAAGTGCGCGCATCGGGCGCGGTGAGTCCGACGGCGGACCAAGGCGCGGTGGATTTGTGGAAGGCCTGGGCGCCTTGGATGATGTAAAGTAGATTCGCGGAATCGGCGCCAAGCGCGGGCGTCAACATGCGGCGCCATGAGGCGACGAAATCTTCGGCAGTGACTGGAGCTCCATTGGACCAACGGGCGTTGGCTCGCAGGTGAAAGGTGTACGTGCGGCCGTCAGGCGAGATCGTCCAGGATTGGGCTACGCCAGGTACTGGGTGGAGATCCGCGGGGTCTTCAGCGACGAGGCCCTCAAGAAGTGCGGAGAGGACATTGTAGTCGGCGGCTTGCGTGGCCAGATGGGGATCCAGATCGGCGAGGTCGTTACCGATGCCGCGATGGAGCGTCTGAGTGGTGTTGCCAGCTACGACCGGAGTTTCCCGGGGCGCGCACCCAGTGAGGCCAAAGGCGAGAAATAATAGAACTAAAAAAGGCGGGAGACTAAGAAGGGCGCGGTCGCGAGATAAAAAGGCGGACATCAGGGAATAGCGAAATGTAGGATCTTCGTTTTAAGATTTTTTCTCGATCAGGCACACGGCATGGGCGGCTATCGCGAGTCCGCGGCCGAGGTCGCCGACGCCTTCATTAGTGGTGGCTTTAAGCCCTATGCAATCTACGGGCAGCCCGGTGGAAGCAGATAGGGCTGATTTCATAGCGGCGAGATGGGGCGCAATTTTGGGTTTCTCGGCTATTAGGGAGGCGTCGATGTTGACGATTGTGTAATGTCTGGCGGCGAGTTCGCCCACGACGCGCCGCAGAAGAAGTTGCGAGTCGATGTTTTTATAGGCCTCGTTGGTATTCGGGAAAAAGTGGCCTATGTCGGGTAGGGCTGCGGCTCCCAGAAGCGCGTCACAGATGGCGTGAGTGAGGCAATCGGCGTCGCTGTGGCCGTCGAGGCCGTAGTCGGTGGCGAAGCGGACGCCGCCGAGAATGAGTGGGCGGCCGGGGACTAAGCGGTGGATGTCGTATCCGTGGCCAATGCGTAGGTTCATGCAGTGATGCTGAAGGATTACTCGGAGGCTGGGGCTGCCTCGGAAGCGCGAGCGAGCAGAAATTCGAGATAGGCCAGATCGCCGGGCGTGGTGAGTTTGGGGTTAGGCGAGGTGTTTTCGAGCAGGGCTATCGGGTGATCGAGGGCTTCGACGGCTTGGGCATCGTCGGTGATGCGGAGTTTTTTCTTGGCGACGCGCTCGTAGGCGCGCTCGAGGAGGTCGCGTGAAAACACCTGCGGGGTCTCCATCGCCCATAGGCGTTCACGCTCGAGAGTGCGCAGGCGAGCATCACTACGGTGTTTTTTGATCGTATCGGTGACGCGGTGGGCGAGCACGACAGCGTGTTCGCGAACTACGATTTTATGGAGGGCTACAAGTTGCTCGGCGCTCACCAGCGGTCGGGCGCAGTCGTGGACAAAGACGTAAGCGATGTCCGGTGGAAGTGCGGCTAGGGCAGCAGCTACAGAGTCTTGGCGCCCGGCTCCGCCTTTGACCAGGACGCACGGCGTGGGTGCGTGCGCCGATAATGTAAGCATCTGGCGTTGGTCGCGGTAAACCACGACATAAAAATCGGCCACGCCGCTGGCTGCAAAGGCAGCGGCGGAATGAGCGAAGACGGGGCGGCCTGCCAGGGAGGCTAGTATTTTATCGGCGACTGCACCGGCCATGCGCGTGCTACTGCCGGCGGCGAGGAGTATGGCGGCGGTACGTGGCATGTAAAAGAGTGGGGTTGATGGAGGCGGTTTAATTACCGTTGAGCTCCGCAAGGATGGCGCGGGCGGCGGCGACGGGATCTGGGGCTTTGAAAATCGGGCGGCCTACGACGATGTGGCTGGCGCCCGCGCGGGCGGCTTCGGCAGGCGTCATGATACGCGATTGGTCGCCGGCATCGGCGCCGCGCGGACGAATGCCAGGCGTTACGAGGGCAACATTGGCGGGCAGTGCGGAGCGCAGCGGGGCGAGCTCAAGCGGAGAGCAAACGAGGCCGCGTATACCGGAATCGATGGCGAGACGACCAAGACGGACTACTTGATCGGCGGGGGCGGCGCTGACCCCAGTTTCGTTCAAGCCTGGGGCATCCATGGAAGTGAGTACAGTGACGCCGAGCAGCAATAAGTTGGGGGCGTGTTGTTGTTGGGCTTTCACGGCCCATTGCATCATCTCGCGGCCTCCGCAGGTATGCAGCGTGAGCATTTTGATTGGAAGTGGGGCGATCGATTCGACGGCCTTGGCGACGGTGTTGGGGATGTCGTGGAGCTTGAGGTCGAGAAATACGTCGAAGCCGAGCTCGGCAATTTCGCGGACGCAGTCGGGGCCGCAGGCGGTGAACATCTCGAGACCAACTTTAACCCAGCGGACGGTGCCTTGGAGTTGGCGCAAGGCGGGGGCGACGCTGCGCGGCGATTGGGCGTCGAGGACGAGGATGAGTTCGGTGGCCATCGGTGTTGAATGAGCATTAAAGGGCAGACTGCCCAATAAATCAAAAACCAAAAATGCGGCTCGCGGGACGGCCGGCGAGCGGTGTTGGATGAATGGGTGAGCGCCATCGAGATACATGCCCCTGCGAAGTTGAACCTGTTTCTTGCCATTACGGGACGGCGGGCGGACGGGTTTCATGAGTTGGTGTCGGTTGCTACAACGTTGAGCTTTGGCGATACGTTGAGGGCGGAGACTATGCCGCGGGCGGAAGAAGCGGGGCGCTTTAAATTGGAGTGTGATGATCCGGCGGTGCCCGTGGATGCGAATAATTTGGTTTTGAAAGCCGCGCATGCGTTTGCGACGTTGAGCGGTTGGCGAGGCGGGGTGGATTTTTATCTACAGAAACGCGTACCGATGGGTGCGGGTCTGGGTGGCGGGAGCAGCGATGCGGTGGCGGCATTGAGGGCTATGGCGGCGCTTTCGGGTGTGCGGTTGGGCGACGAAAAAATCTTCGAGATTGCGGCGGGTTTGGGCTCGGATTGTCCTTTGTTTTTGAATGATGGGCCCTTGGTGATGCGTGGTCGCGGGGAGCGGATTGCAGCGTTGCCGGAGGCGGCTCGCGCGCGCTTACGGGGCCGGCGGGTGTTGGTGTTCAAGCCGGCGTTTGGAATCGCTACAGCTTGGGCTTATGCGCGGATATCGAGCAAAGCACCGGGCAGCTATCTGGCTTTGGCTGAGGCGGAGGCGAAGGTGGCGGCTTGGTGCGACGACTCCGCGTTGCCGGCGGAAGCTTTGCTTTTTAATAACATGGAGCATCCGGCGTTTGAGAAGTTTGTAGCTTTGCCGGCGCTGGCGGGAGAGTTGCGGAAAAATTTTGGGTTAGCGCCAAGGATGAGCGGTAGTGGTAGCGCTTGTTTTGCGTTTTTGGCGGACGATGCGCCCGTCGCTGCAATTATCCAAGCGGTCCGCGCGGCGTGGGGGCCGACGTGTTTCGTGGTTGAGACGCGGATCGCGTGAATCAGCATTGACCCAGGCGTAAGGGCAAAGCGTTATCCTCGGCGCCGCCGGTGTTATTCGTACTGGTGTCGCATTAGCATGTCATCGAACTCTCGCAATCAGCAAGAAATCGTCGTGCAAGGCATATCCGCCTCGCAAGGCATCGCCTATGGCACGGTTTTTGTTTATCTGCAGAGCGATGTGGAGGTGCCGAGTTATCAGGTGGACTTGGAAAAGCGGATCGAGGAGATCGCGCGTTTTGATCAGGCATTGCTCACGACACGGCAGCAGATCGCGAAAATTCAGGACGAGGTAGAGAAAAATCTAGGCAAAGCGGAGGCGTTAATTTTTGACGCGCATCTACTGGTGCTCGAAGATCAGGCGTTGATCGGTGAGACGATCCGAGAATTTGAGAAGTCAGGGCGGAATATCGAAACGTGTTTTAACAATGTCGCTTCGCGCTACATTCAGGCGTTTTCCGAGATTGATGATGAATATTTGCGGGAACGGGCAGGCGATATTCGCGATGTCGCCCAGCGAGTGTTGCAAAATCTCCTTGGGCAGGCGGAAAACAGTCTGAGTAAGCTCGCTGAAAAACGCATCGTCGTGGCGAACGATCTCTCGCCCTCGGACTCGGCGAGCATCGACCGCAGTGCGGCGCTCGGCATCGTGATGGATTCCGGCAGCAAGACCAGCCACGCGGTGATCGTCGCGCGTTCGATGAAGGTGCCGGCAGTCGTGGGGGTACGCGATCTCACTCAGCGCGTAAAAACGGGGGATTGGGTTCTAATTGATGGCTATGATGGTATCGTAATCGTCAATCCCTCGGAGCAGACATTGTTCCGTTACGGTAAAATTCAGTCGCAGAAAAAAACATTCGAGCACCGTTTGCTTGAGGCCAATCGCCAACCGGCGGTGACGCTAGACGGTGTGAGTATTAGTCTTCTGGCGAATCTCGAAAAAGTGGAAGAGATTGCACTCGCGAAGGAATACTTTGCGCAAGGCGTAGGGCTATTTCGCACTGAATATCTTTATCTAAACTCGGCGCGTATTCCCACTGAGCAGGAGCAATTCGTCGCCTACAAGGCTCTTGCTGAAGGCATGGCGCCGCTGCCCGTGGTGATTCGCACGCTCGATCTCGGCGGAGATAAACCGATGGCGGGAAATCCCGATCTTTTTCCCAAGGAAGCAAACCCTTTTATGGGCTTCCGGGCGATTCGGTTTTGCATGGAGCATACGGCGATTTTTAAAGATCAGCTCCGAGCAATTTTGATGGCGAGTGCGCACGGTCGCGTGCGTCTAATGTATCCGATGATCAGTGGCGCGGAGGAATTAGCCCGAGCCAACTTGATCCTTGAGGAATGCAAGGTCGAGTTGCGGGCGCGTGGACTAGCGTTTGATACCGATATGGAGGTCGGAGCGATGATTGAGATTCCGAGTGCCGCGGTGACCACGGATCTGTTAGCACGCAGTTGTGATTTTTTCAGCATCGGGACCAACGACTTGATCCAGTACTTATTGGCGATCGACCGCGGTAATGATCGTATCGCTCACCTTTACGAGCCGACACATCCGGCGGTTATTCGCACCCTCAAGCACGTGGTCGATGAGGCGCATCGCGCGAAAGTTCCTGTTAGCGTGTGTGGTGAAATGGCTGGCGATCCTGTGTTGGTGCCTTTGTTGCTCGGGCTTGGCGTGGATGCTTTGAGTATGACGCCGCCGTTACTGCCCGCGGTGAAATATTTGCTGCGGGCGATGACGATGGCGGATGCTCGTGCCTTGGCGGCTGAGGCGTTGATGTTGTCTTCTGCGCAGGAGATTTATGCGAAGTGCGAGGCGTTCTGTCGTGCGCGAGTGAAATTGGATTGAACACTCAACGCTTAGGCTACGGCGAGTTGCGTGCCGCCTTTTCGCTAGCGTGGGATTCATTCCCTAGGGACTACCAGCTGCACCTAAAGGCGAGTCGGACCTAAACCCCGTAGGGAATGCGAATGTCCGGCTCTGACGCAGGAAAATCCTTAGTGTTTCTTGTCACCAACAAACAGCCTTGGCTCCGCGCCGTCGCCCACACAACGGCGTCGGGCAGCCGAATCCGGAATTCTTTTCGGATCTTAACGGCTTCGCTCGCGACCTCCATCGAAAGCTGATGAATGGTGAAACTATTCAAGAAGCCTTGGCAGGCTTTCGCTTCCTCCGGTGAATCTGCTCCCGCCATTATCTCCATCCACGAGACGATGCTCATCTCTCGCTTCGGATACCGATCCAACTCCAACTTTGCCGTGTTCAACCCCTGGAGATAATCAATCAGCACATCGCTATCGATGATCGCCCTCATCGGGTACCCCATTCAGTACGAAGCCGGTCAACGTGTTTGCGGCTGTCGAGGCGCTTGTGCTTCCACAGTCCGAATCCAATCTCCTTCTGCGCTACAGCACTTTCGCTCGTCAAACGGTCTACGGCGCGGCGCACGGCTTCGGCGCGTGAAATATCTTGGTCCGCACACAAGCGAGCGAGGGATCGCACCTGCTCCTCGGTTAGGTCGACGATTGTTCTCATTAATGATAACTGATAACGTCATCATGATAACGTCAAGCTAGATGCTTTTGAATTGCAGCGCGAAAGTCCCCGTCAGTGTGTGTGGTCAATGGCCGGCGATCTGGTGTTGGTGTCTTTGCTGCTCTAGCTCGGCGTGTAGGCGTTGATGTTGTTGTCTTCCACTCAGGAGATTTATGTGAAGGGCGAGACTTTCTGTCGTGCGCGAGTGAAATTAGATCGAAAACTATGCGCGCTAGTGAAGTAGGTTTTCACTCTGCATCATGGGCCTTATCTCGAGCCGCTGAACGTGGTCAGCGAAATGTCGGCAGCGTGTTGCGGGGTGGGGCGCTCTAGCGGTTATTTTGGCGCAATCCGCTCGTAGCCTCTCGGGCCGGTCGGGGTCGGGGCGCGGTAGCGTGCTCGGATGAGGGTAAGCGCTATTTCTTGAAAGGTAAGCCCGCGTTCGAAGATCGCGGACTCGCGTTGGAGTTGCTGCTGTAAGGCGGCCACGTTGGTGGCTTGCACGTCGATGTCCGCGCGAGCGGCCGCGGCGGCGGCGATGCCGGCGGCGTGACCTAAAATCATGTATTGGGGTTCCATCCGGAGGCTCGAATAGGCGATATGGCTGGCTGAAAAGCAGACTGGCACCAAGAGATTGGTGCTTTCTTTTATTTGGGGCACGAGAATGCGAAAGGGGATCTGATACGGCTGCACGGGTACCTGGACGTCGCCTTCATTTTCGACGAAGCCTTGGTCGTTGATGAAGCGTTGGACGTTGTGCGAATCGGAGTTGTAGCTGCCCATACCGATGGCGTCGTCTTTGGTACGATCGGTCTGGAGATCTTTTTGGGTCGCTACGAAAACGCCGATCATGCGGCGACCTTCTCGGATGTAGAGTTGATCAGGCCAATGGTCGTTGTGAGGAAATTCATCTTTGGCTAGACCGTACTGGTTGATCTCGGCTTGGAGTGGGACGGGCACGCGCGGATCGGTTGCTAGGAAATAATAAAAACCTTGTTGGTAACCGGCGTGATCGGCCCAGATGCGCTCGCGTTCGGCGTAGGAGCCCTCGGGATAACCGTAGCTGCCACCAATATAGTCGGTGGAAAAGGCACCGCGGTTATTGAGGTCAACTTTACCGTTGGGGATGACGCGCAGCAGGCTGATTTCATTGAGTTGTAACGGGCGCCCTAAATAAGAGGTCATCGCCTGCAGGTAGCGGGCGAGTAGGGCGTAACGCTTAGGGTCATAACCGGCCGGTTTAGCCCACGGGAGGCGGTTGGCCGGATCTTGCGTGGCGATGACGCGGAAGTTGTACGCTTGAATCCGGCGATCGCCGGATCCGGGTTGACCGCGCGGGGTCGTCGAAATTTCGGGATAAACGCGGCCGCTTTCATCGCGAGCGGGCAGGTCGATCGAGAATTGGTGGCTCGGCGTGAAGGCGCGGACGCCGGCCAAGGACTCGCCATACTGCGCCGAGCTCTCGCGGCCGTAGGTATAACTCACGCCGGCTTGGGCCATGAGGTCGCCTTCGTAGCTGGCATCGGCAAAGACTCGGCCTTTGATGGTGGCGCCATTTTCCATCACGAGTTCCGTGATGCGTGAACCGGTTTTTTGTACGCCGGTTTTCTCCTGCAAGCGATGGTGTTCCAGCAAAGTCACGCCGGCTTCCTGTAACATCGACCGGAAAAGTGCGGCCGCCACTTTGGGCTCTGGCATCCAGGCGATTTCTTGCTGATGACGTTCGAGCCCGTAAGCGCGTCCCGCTCGATAATAGAACTCCAACGCGAGACCCCCGATGACTTCGCGTTTACCCACGTCAGTGCCGGAAAGTCCGCCCGCGACCATACCGCCGATTTGCGCGCGTGGCTCGAGTAAGGCGGTGCGTGCGCCGTTGCGAGCTGCGGCTATCGCCGTCATTACCCCGCCCGCGGTGCCGCCGTAGACCACCACATCAAAGTCGGTCGCGGCACGCAGGTTCAGAAGTGAGCAAGTCATCACCAGTAGCCTTGAAAACAGAAG
>CANHAH010000019.1 GCA_947458705.1 Opitutia bacterium
AACGAACGGCGCAGTCGCGAAGGCGGCGAAGATCGTCCGCGGCGTGACAGCGGTGGTGGTGCGCCCGAGCGCCGCGACCGTCGTGCGTTTAACCGTCCCGCGGGAGGCCCCGGTCCTGGCGCTCCCACCGCTCCGGGTGGCGCGGCACCAGAGCGTCGTGAATTTTCCGGCGAACGTCCTTCCTATCCCCGCGAAGGTCAGGGTGAATTTCGTGGCGGCCCGCGTCGTGAAGGTCCCGGCGGTCCGCGCCGTGATGGTCCCGGTGGCGGCGAACGCGGTGGTCGCTTCGGCGGTCGTGGCGAGCCCGTTGATCGCGGCCCTTACGATAGCCCGTATTTCACGGCTACGTTTTACCCGGAAGACACGAGCTTCAGCACGCTCGTGCAGACCATCCGTAAATCATGCCGCACTATCGAGCTATTTGAAGTGGCCCGCACGGTGGTGGCGAAGACTGATCGCTTTGTCGTCGTGCTCGTGCGCAAACCTGCGCCCGACGCTGCGGCGCCGGCGGGTTTTGTGATATCCGTGCCGGACGGGTTGCCCTTTGAAAACGAAGAGGCCGCGCTGTCCCATGTGTTGACCAAGCACCTCGGTACGTTCTTCGACACGGCCGACGTCGTGATCGATCCGCCCAAGGGTAACTTCCAAGTTGTCAACCGCTGCGGCGTGACGGGCGAATTGCTCGGGCCGCCCAACTACCATCTCTACAACCAACTCGTGCAGCAGCACTACTCGGCGAAAGTCGACCGGATGCCATTCGAGGCGTTCAAGGCTCGAATCGAAACCGTGCGCGAGCCTGAAGCGATTCAAGCTTGGCTAGAAAAAATGAAGAAGGCCACGCGCTACACGTGGAAACAACCCGCCGCTAAACCCGCCAAGTCCGCCAAAGCGGCCGAGGCGGTCGTCGCCGCAGCGAACGAGACGGTTCCTGCTGAGGTTGCTGCATCCGAAACCGCAGCAACTGAAATCGCAGCCGCATCGACACCTGCGCCTGAGATTGCGCCCGCGGCCGAGGCTGCTCCGGCTCCTGTAGTGGTGGCGTTTGATTCCTTTGAGGAAGCCAAGGCCTACTTGCTGGCCAACGCGCGCGACAAAGTCATTCGCTCGGTCGAGCAAGCTCGCTTGCACGGCAAAAATCTTGAGCTCTTGCCCCCCGGCGAGATCCGCCACGCCGTTGAAGGCTCGCTTGAGCGTCAACGTCGCTTCCCCCTCGATACCGCCAATGCACTTCGCGGTCGTCTGCGTCGTGAGCACTTCACGATCTTCAAGAAGGGCTCGAAGGGTGTCAGCTACGTCTGTGCCGTGAAGCGGAAATTCCGCGTCCCAGGTCAGACATTCTCTGACAGCATCGGCGCGCTTATCTCGTTTATCGAGGCGAACCCGATGGTTAAAGCCGGCGAGCTTGGTCGCAAATTCCTCAATATTGCACCCCCGCCGCCCGCCGCGCCGGTGGCCGAAGGCGAGGCCGCACCCGCGCCTGTCGAGCACGCTCTGAGTGTCGAGCAACGCGATAAACTCGCCCGCTTGCAGAGCGATCTGCCTTGGCTTGTCCGCGAAGGTTACGTCACCGAGTTTATCGACGGCACGCTCTACGCGCCACCCGCGATGGTCGAGGCCCGTAAACGCGAGGTCGAGGCCGCAGAACACGATCCGGAAAACTTTCCTGAAGCACCCGCCACAGCCGCTCGACCTGCGCCTGTCGCAGCGACGGCGAGTACGGAACCAGTGGGATCAGCGCCTGCCGGCGAATCCGTGTCCGCGACGGAAGAACCGAAGTCGGAGCCACCTGTGGCCCCGTTGGCATGATTGTGTCGAGTGGCGCGCATTAAGGCGCCGCTCTATTTTTATTGGCCCGCGTCGTGATGACGCGGGCTTTTTTTTACCGCAGCCTGATGGTGTGGTGCTCGTTCTGGGTGATGCCGAGGTCGAGGTGGAGTGTGTTGGCTGGAATCCAAGCAGCGATTTTTTCCGGCCACTCGACGGCGAGGCACCAAGGCGGGTTCAGAAAATCTTCGAGGAGCAGTGATTCAATTTGCGCGGAGGTCTCGAGGCGATACGCGTCGAGGTGGACGAGTGTACGTATTGGGCCGCGGTGCACGGTGTAGATGTTGAACGTGGGGCTTGTGACGTTCTGGGTGATGCCAAATCCGCGTGCGAGGCCTTGAACGAAGGTGGTTTTGCCGACGCCAAGATCCCCGTGCAGCGCTAGGGTGCAGGTTTGCGGGAGGGCGGCGGCGAATTGGGCGGCGATTGTTTGCGATGCATCGGCGCTCGCGGTGGTGACACCGGCGCGGAGTTTATCGAAGATGTTCATAGCCGAAAAAAGCGTCGAGAGGGAGGGCGCTCGGCGGTAACGCACCGCGACGGGCAAAGGAGCCGATCCGCGTGAGGCGCGTACGCGGGAAAGCGCGACGCCAAGCCGTGGCGAAAGCGGTAGCATCGGCGCAGGCTGCCAGCGCGAAAACAAGTTCGTAGTCCTCCCCGTCAGTGAGAGCGGCACGGAGATCGGCGCCGCGGCGAAGAGGCAACGTGACGGCGTCGAGGGCGGGGGCGGCGCCGCTTGGCGTGAGGGCGTGGAGGTCTTTGGCGAGGCCGTCGCTCACGTCCATCATGGCGCGCACCGCGGGTTGACGTGCGAGCCAAGCGCCTTCGGCCAGACGCGGCGAAAATTTGAAATGATGACCGGACTGCAGGCTGCGACCGAGTTCGCCAGTCACGTAGAGTGCATCACCGCAACGGGCCCCGGTGCGTGTGACGACGCGTGGGCCGGTCGCGGCACCGAGAAGGGTGAGACTGGCGGCGAGCACGCCATCGGCTTGGGCGATGTCACCGCCGACGATTGGGACGCCATGGCGGCGGGCGCAGGCGGCGAGGCCACGATAAAAAGCTTGGAGCCAAGTGAGGCTAGTGCGCGGATCGAGGGTGAGTGCGAGGACGGCGGCGGTGGGGCGGCCACCCATGGCGGCGAGGTCACTTAGGTTGCGCTTAAGCAATTTGGCGCCAACCGCCCGTGGTGGAATTGAGGCATCAAAATGGCGCCCGTAAATTACGGGATCAACGGTGATGAGTTGCGGACCGCGAGCGGCGGGCAGAACAGCGCAATCGTCGCCGATGCCAAAGGGGGCGCGGGGAGAGGCGTCACCCAGCCAACGCCGGATGGCGACGATGAGTTTTTTTTCGCCGAGTGCGGCGACGGAGTCGGAGGTTTTCCGAGCGAAGGGAGAACTGGAAAATTTTTTAACCACGACGGACGTGAAGAAATCAACGAGGTCGGTAGAGGACGTCACACCGTCACACCGGAAAGAATAAGCACGATGGTGTTTAAGTTAAAGAGCCCATGCGCAATGATCGTGGTGGCGATGCGGCCGGTGCGGGCATACGCGAGAGAGAACACGATGCCGAGGGCGACGAGCGGGGCGAAACTGGCGAGATTGCCGTGCAGGGCGCCGAAGAGAACGGACGGAATCAGCAGGGCGGCCCAGCGAGGCAGACGCGTGCGCACGTAGCGGAAAATACCGCTACGAAAAAGCAGTTCTTCGGTGATGGGCGCGATGACGATCGCCAGTAAAATCATGAACGTGAGTAAGCCGGGCGATTTGGCGTCGGCGAACATGGCGATCAGATCCTGTTTTTCGGCGGTGATGCCGCAGAGCTGCAGGACAAATTGCCAGATAGCGCTAACCACCATGAGAACGGGCAGGGAAACAAGAAACGTAGCGAGGCCACTAAGTGCAGGGTGGAGCGTTACGGGGGCATCGGGCGTGAGGACACGCCGTTGCAAGATGAGACGAAAAAAAGCGATACCGGCCAACATGCCAAATTGAAAACCACCACCGACGAAGATGAGGCGCTGAGTCGAGGACAGATTGGCGTGTTTGAGGAGCTGGGTGAGGCCAACTTGGCAGATGAGGCCGCCGATGATCGCGCACCAAAGAAAGAGTAAGAAATCAGTGAGGGAAATTTCCCAAGTTCCAAGCAGCGGTGGTGAGCGCTCGGCGCGGGCGGCGGGGCTGAGGATAAGTCGCCAGAGTAGCCATGCGCCGCTAAGGAGCAGCGAAATTTCTAGGCCTACGGCGATCTGGGCGGAGAGGGCGGGCATGTGCGCATGATTGCGCAGGAAATTGGGCGCGCGAGCAAGCTCTCGGGCCTAGTTGATTGATCGCGGGCTGGGGCCGGCGCACTGCCGGCGGGCGATTTTTAGGCGCGAAAATTTAGAGAATCTTACCCTGCGCGAAGACAATTTTCCCGCCGACGAAGGTGGTCTTGACGCGGCCGGTGAGGGTAGCGCCGTGCCAAGGAGAATTGCTGGACTTGCTAAAGCCAGCTTTGGCGTCGTAGGTCCAGTCTTCGTAGGGATTGAAAAGGCAAAGATCGGCCGCGGCGCCTGCGGCGAGTGTGCCGGCAGGCAGGCCGAGGAGCTGGGCGGGGCGGCGCGTCATGAGGTCGATGACGAAGGGTAGTTTAAATTTTTCCTGGCGAACGAGAATGGCAAGTGTAACGGGGAGCGCGGTTTCGAGTCCAAGGATGCCGTTGGGGGCGAAATCAAACTCTTTGTCTTTCTCGTAGTCGGTGTGCGGGGCGTGGTCGGTGGCGATGATATCGATCGTTCCGTCGCGGAGGCCGGCGATGATGGCGCGGCGGTCTTCCTCGGTGCGCAGCGGCGGGTTCATCTTAAAATGCGTGTCGTAGGTTGCGAGGGATTCGTCGGTGAGGGCGATATGGTGCGGCGTGGCTTCGGCGGTGATTTTGACGCCGCGGGCCTTGGCGCGACGGATGATGTCGACGGAGTGGCGCGAGGAAATGTGTTGGAGGTGGATGTGCGCGCCGGTGTGTTCGGAGAGGATGGCGTTGCGGGCTACGATGAGGTCTTCGGCGGCGTTAGGCCAACCGCGCAGACCGAGGCGAGTGGACATGACCCCTTCGTTCATGACGGCGCCGACGGTCATGGAATGATCCTGGCAGTGATCCATGATCGGCAGGTCGAACATCTTGGCGTACTCGCAAGCGCGGCGCATGAGTTCGTTGGATTGGACGCAATCGCCGTCGTCGGTGATGGCAACGACGCCGGCGCGTTTGAGGGAGCCGATGGGAGCGAGGGCGGCGCCTTTCATTCCTACGGTGATGCAGCCGGTGGGGAGGACGCGGACCACGGCGTCGCGACGGACGGAATCGTTAATGAGTTGGATGGTGCCGGCGTTGTCGGCGACGGGGGCGGTGTTGGGCATGCACACGACCGTGGTGAAACCGCCGGCGGCGGCGGCGCGGGAGCCGGTGGCGATGGTTTCTTTATGCGTCTGACCGGGTTCGCGAAAGTGAACGTGTACGTCGATGAGGCCTGGGCAGGCGACTAGGCCGGTGGCATCAATTTTTTTGGCCCGTTTTTTGGCGGCGGCGGAGAGGGCGGCAACGAATTTACCGTCGGAAATATAGAGGTCACCGGCGGCGTCGCGTTTGGCGGCAGGGTCGATGATGCGGGCGTTTTGAATCCAAAAAGTGGACATGGCGGCGAGCGGGTGCGGCGTGAAAAAAAAGGGGGGCGGTTTAGGCGGTGGCGGGTATCACCGATTCGGGTTGGCCACCGGAGCAGAGATAGAGCACAGCCATGCGGACAGCGATGCCGTTGGTGACTTGTTCGAGGATCACGCTGCGGTCGCCGTCGGCGAGTTCGCTGTCGATCTCGACGCCGCGGTTGATAGGGCCGGGGTGCATGATGATGGCTTTCGGGTTGAGCCAGCTGGCGCGGGTTTTGTTCAGCCCAAACATGCTCGTGTATTCGCCGAGCGAGGGGAAGTGCCCGCTGGATTGGCGCTCGTGCTGGATGCGCAGGAGCATCACGACTTCGGCATCAGCTAGGGCGCTGCGGAGATCATGTGAAACTTTCACCCCGAGATCGGTGAACCAGTGTGGCACGAGCGTGGACGGGCCGACGAGGGTGACCGCAGCCCCGAGTTTGGTGAGAGCGTGAATGTTGGAGCGGGCGACGCGGCTGAAGAGAATGTCACCGAGGATTACGACCTTTCGGCCCTTCAAGGAGCCGAGGTGCTCGAGCATCGTAAAGGTGTCGAGGAGCCCTTGGGTGGGATGTTCGTGGGCGCCGTCTCCGGCATTGATGACGGGAATATCGAGAAACTTGGAGAGGTACAGCGGAGAGCCGGCGGCAGCGTGGCGCAAGATGATCATATCGGCGCCGAGCGCGCGGATGTTTTCGGCGGTATCACGGAGGGTTTCGCCTTTGGTGGTGCTGGAGCTGGCACCGTCCAGAGAGATGACATCAGCGCTGAGGCGTTTGGCGGCCATGTCGAAGGCCATGCGGGTACGCGTGCTGGGTTCTAGGAAGAGGTTGACGATGGTCTTACCTCGGAGGGCAGGGACTTTTTTCACGCTGCGGCCGAGGATTTTTTTGAAGGCCGTAGCGGTGGCGTGGATCTGGCCGATTTCGGCAAGGGAAAGTTCCTCGATAGTGAGGAGGTGGCGGCGGGTCCAGGGCATGGGGAAAAATGAAAGGTAAGGAAATTAGTTCACCGTGGCGGCGCGGACGCTGATGCGATCGCGTGTCGGTGTATTTTCGTCGAGCAGTACGACGACTTTTTCAGCTGCGGTGGTGCTCAAATGCAGTCCGACGTAATCAGCGGCGACGGGCATGAGGTGGTGGCCACGGTCGACCAAGACGGCGAGTTCGACTTTGGCGGGGCGGCCGTGATCGAAGAGTTCGTCGAGAGCAGCTTTGACGGTGCGGCCGGAAAACAGGACATCGTCGACTAGAATGACACGAGCGCCGTTGACGTCGGCGGGAAGGACGGTGGGCGTGAATTCTTTCGGGATGGGATTGCGGCCGATGTCGTCGCGGTGAAATGAGATGTCGATAGAACCAGATTTAGCGGCGAGTCGCGGGTTGAGGGTAGCGAGTTGGGCGGTGAGACGGTGGGCGAGGGGGATACCGCCGTTGGCGATGCCGAGAAGGATCAAGCGATCGCCGGCGCGATGGCGTTCGGCGATGGACGCTGCGATTTGGTGGATGGCGGCGTGAATATCATCGGCGCCGATGGTTTTGGGCGTAGCCACGCGATGATTGAGGCGGCGTGGTTAAAGCCGGTAAAGCCCGAAAGCAGTACAGGTGGGTGATTGCTCGCAGTTACGGGACTTCGTAGATCTCGACGATGGCTTGGCCGGTGGTGGCGTTGGCGCCGGAGACTTGGACGGTGTAGCCGCCGGGGGCGAGCGTTACCAACAGCGCGGCGTCTTTGCTGCCGGCAGCGAGACTGAAGGCGCCGACATTGGAGAAGGTCGTGGTAAGTGCGGACGACCACGTGTCGTTTTCGGCGATTTTTTCGGAGGAGGAATTAAAGAGTGCAATTTTTGGGTCATTAAGGGTGCTACTTACGCCGAAGCGTACGAGGCCGGGACCGACAGCGCGAAGGAGGACGGTTTTTGAGCCGGAGCCCGTGAGAGTGAAGCCGGCGATGAGGATGTTGGAGCCGGTGCCGACTTGGTTACGGGCGGATAGGTTAGTGAGACGGGTGGTGTTGCCGTTGCCGGCGTCGTAGGCTTCGACGATGACCGTGCCGGCGCTTGGGCCAGAGACCTGAAGAGTGCGGCCGCCTTCGATATTGGCGACGAGGGCAGCGTCGAGGCTGGTGGTGGTGAGGAAGGGGAAAGCGCCTTGGGCGGCGTTGGCGGCGAGGACGCGGGGGTCCCCAGCCCAATTATCGTTGGTGGCGGTGTTGGTGTTACCGTTGTAAAGGCTGAGTTTCGGGTCGGGCATCGGGTTAGTGACCCCGAAGGTGCTCAGGGACGGGCCGGCGGCGCGCAGGAGGAGGTCTTTTTTCCCTCCGCTCATAGTGAGGCCGACGAAGAGGATTTGGTCGGCGGCGAGGGCGGTGCGAACGGACACGTTGCTAAGATGACTGGTGAGGCCGGAGGGGGAGGCGTTGACGGTGAGGAGGGCAGGGGCACTGGTGACGCTACCTTGAGGGCCGGTGATACGGACGGTGTAGCTGCCGCCCTGATCCTTGGTGACGGCGGGTAAATCGAGGCTGGCGTTGGTGGCGCCGGCGAGGGCGACGCCAGCTTTGAACCATTGGTAGGCGAGTGGGCCGGTGCCGGTGGCGGTGACGCTGAAGCTGGCGGAGGTGCCCGCGGTGGCGACGATAGGGCTGGGTTCGGCGGTGATAGCGAGGGTCTCGCTGACGGCGCGGCCGAGGCGACGGGCATTGGCGCGGTATTGGGGCCAAGGGCCGCCAGCGGCGGATACGCCGAGGTTGATGGCGTACAGTTTGTGGTCGTTACTGCCCAGGTAGAGGGTGGTGCCGGCGATGGCAGGGGAGGAGCGAATGAATTCGGCGGTGGCCCAGGTGCGTTTCAGGGAGCCATCGGGGTTGATGGCGTAGAGTTTTTTATCGTAGCAGCCAATGTAGATGACCCCGTTGGCGTCGATGGCTGGGGAGCTAGCGCGGACTTCGTCGCCGAGCGGGGCGGTCCAGCGCAGGGCGCCGTTAGCGGTGGCGAGGGCGTAGAGTTTTTTATCGTAGCCGCCGTAGTAGAGCGTGGCGCTGTCTGCGCTTAGGGCTGGGGAAGAAGAACAGTTGCCGCCGGAAGTGAAACGCCAGCGCTGGGTGCCGGTAGCGCTGACGGAGTAGATGGCGCCGTTGAGAGTGGTGAAATAGAGGTTGCCCGTGGCGTCGATGGCGGGCGGGGAATAGATGCCGCCGTCCGCGGTGGCGGGGGCGAAGGTCCATTTTTTGGAGCCGTCGGGGTTGAGGGCGTAGAGGCTATTATCAGAGGATCCACAGTAAACGGTGCCGTCGGCGGCGATACTGGGGCTGCCGTAGTGCGAGCCATCGGGGGCGTTGATGTAGGCGCGCCATTTGCGGCTGCCGTCGATGGGATTGAGAGCATAGACATAGCCGTCGGAGGCTTTGAGGTAGAGCGTGCCGTCGGCGGCGATGGCGATGGAGTTGGAGGCTCCGGGGCGGGTGGTGGGATCGAGGGACTGCGACCAGAGCAGGGTGCCATCCGGTTTGAGGGCGTAGACGATACTGTCGTTAGATCCTACGTAGAGAGTGCCGTCGGCGCCGAGGGCGGCGGAAGCGCTGTCGAGGGTGCCGCTGGTGAGATAGGCCCATTTTTGGGAACCGTCAGGGTTGAAGGCGTAGAGGATTTTATCGGCGCTACCGGCGTAGACGGTGCCGTCGGGGGCGACGGTGGGTGAGGGGGTGATGCTGTCAGTGGCAGCGGCCTGCCAAAGGGAGTCGTTGAGGGTCAAAGTGAGGGCGCCTGCGCCTGATTTGGCGTCGACGGCGATGCGGTAAGTGACGCCGGATGTGGCTTCAACGCTGACGAGTGCGGAGGTGTTGGCAGAATCGGAGCGGTCGCTGTCGTTGGCGGCGACGAGGGTGAGGTTGGAGAGTGTTGAGCCCGTGTAGACGGCGAGGAAAGGATCTACGTCGTTGCTGTAGACGGCGAATTGGTAGCGGCCGGTGGTAGGTGCGGTCCATTGATACCAAAGAGAAGTGCCGCCGGCGTAGTTGAGAATGCGGGGTTCGCCCGCTTGGCGGGAGGCGCCTTTGTTGGTGGTGACAATGAGCGCGGTGGGGCCGGTGAGGGTGAGGGCGTTGGCAAAGGCGTCGTTTACTGGAATGGTAGCGATGTCGAGGACGGCGAAGCCGGTGGCACCGTTTTTACCCTCGATAGCGATTTGGTAATTTACACCGGGCATCGCGGTAAAAGTAACGCGGCTGGTGGTGCTGGTGCTGCCAGGGGCGTCGTCATTGGCGGCGATGGGTGTGAGCGTGGCGAGGGTTGAGCCGGTGTAGACAGCGAGGACCGTATCGTAGGTGGTATCAGCCGTGGTGCTGATGGAGACGGTACCGCCGATGGTGGTAGACCATTGCCACCAGAGGGAGCCGGAGCCGTTGGCAAGTCCGGCGGGAAAGGGCTCTTCGCTCTCACGGGTGGCGCCGGAGTTGGCGGCGCGCGCGGTGATGTTGTCGGAGGTGAGGACGGCGCGGGAGGCAAAGTCGTCGTTGAACGGGCGATTGTCGGTGGAGGTGAGGGCGCGGGCGAGGTTGAGGCGGCCGTTGGTCTGGGATTTGCCAGCGAGGGTGGCGGGGCGATCGACTGAGCGGAGGAGTCGGTTAATGAGTTGGCGCGGGGAATCGGCGGGGAAACGGGCTTTGAGGAGGGCGAGGGCGCCGGTGATGTGGGGCGCAGCCATGGAGGTGCCGCTCAGGGTGGCGGAGGCGGCGTCAGAGGTGTAGCCCAGGGAGAGAATCTCTGAACCGGGGGCGAAAAGTTCGACCGTGGCGCCGTAGTTGGAATAGGCCGCGGCTTCGTCGCGGCGGGCAGAGGCGCCGATGGCGATGACATTATCTAGGTTGTAGCTGGCGGGGTAGTGGGGAGAGAGGTCGAGGTTGGTGGCCTCGTTGCCGGCGGCGGCTACGAAGATGATACCTGCGTCGCGAGCGCGGCGGATGGCGAGGTATTGGGATTGCGAGAAGTTGCCGACGGATTCGCCGTAGGAGGCATTGATGATGGAAGCGCCGTGGGCGATGGCGTAGTCGATGCAGGCGACGGCATCGGAGGTCGCGCCGGTACCAGAGGAGGAAATGAACTTAAGAGGCATGATCTGGACTTTCCAGGCGACGCCCGTGAGGCCGGCGCCGGCAGTGCCGTTATTGCCTACGGCTCCGATAATGCCGGCGACGTGGGAGCCGTGGCCTTCGTCGTCGGTGGGGTCACCGCTGGTTATCGTGCCACGGGCGCTGGTGGCGCGAATACCGTTAAGGTCGCCGATCGTGGGGGCGGGGTTCCGCCAAAGATTAGGGGCGAGATCGGAGTGGGTGAGCCTGGCGCCGGAATCGATGACGGCGACGATGACGGAGGACGCGTCGGTGAGGGTATCCCAGGCGGTAAGAGCAGAGATATCAGCGCCGATGACGCCATTGGATTGGCCGGTGTTGGCAAGGGACCACTGCGTGGTGAAGCGGGCATCGTTGGGGGTGGCGTCGGCGTGCAGGAGGTAATCGGGTTCGACGAATTCGTAGCGACCGGAGGCGCGGAGGCGCGTGATGGCTTCGGCGGTGGTTTCGCCGGTGGCAGGCGCGAGGACGCGTAGGTCGTTGAAACGGGAAAATTTCCGGATGAGGCGGCGGCCTTCAAGGTTCTCGGCGGCATCGGCGCCGACGCGATGGAGGGCGCGCGGTAACGCGAGAAGGGCCCTGTCGGTGTGACCTTGAGCGAGTTCTTTGGCAGTGAACCCTTCGGGTGGCTCGGACGGCGTGGTCGTGGCTAGGGTGGCGCCCAGCGGCAGGAGGAGTGAAGCTAAGAGAAAGCGGAGGAAAGTGAAACTCACGGCGAGTTGGCGTTGTGGCAGCGAACGGGTTTTAATCTAGCGAACGTAATGTAAAAAGCGAATGCTGAGATGCTCAATGGTTGAGCTGGGTGCGCAAAAAAGCCCCGACTTGTGGTCGGGGCTGGAGGGAAACGATGCGCTGGTGAGCGATCCTTTTAAACAATCCGAGTTACTGGGTTTTCAAGTAGGCGACTACGTCGGCGACTTCTTGGGCACCGAGGCCGAGTTGTTCGGCGCTCATCATGAGGGAACGGGTGAGGCGTTTGCGGGATTTAATTTTTTCCGCTGGAATCATCTGCGTGGCGCCACCCATGGTTTGAACGACCGCGGGGTCGCCGGCGGTGAGAGCTAGGCCGTGGATGATGGTGCCGTCTTTAAGGAGGTACTCGGTGCCTTCGTAGCCGTGGGAGATGTCGCTGGAGGGATTTACGATGGAGTTGATGACGACTTCCGTGGTCTGGCGATTGGCGAAGCCGGTGAGGTTGGGGGCGTATTCGGCGCCTTGCTCGCCGATTCGATGGCACATGAGGCAGGCGGCGGAGAGGCCGGCACCGCGGGCGGCGTCGCCTTTGAGTAGGGCGAGTTGGGCGACGCTAGGGAGCTTGGTGGGGGGCTGGGGTTCGATGACGCTGGCGGTGATAATAACTTTCTCCGGGTCGTAGAGGCCGCGGGTTTTAAGTTCGGCGTTGATCCCGTGAGAGGCCCAACGGGAGTCTTTGTAATTGAGCGTCCACCACAGGGCGGCGGTCTGGACTTTACCAGTGGCTTTTTGAGCGAGGTCGACGACGGCCAAGGCGGCGGTCTTGGTCGGTATGTAGCCTAGGGCAGTGGTTGCGGCGAGGCGTTCGTCTTCGGATAACGTAGTGGCGGCGGCGCGAGCGGCGAAGGCGGGTGCGGCGTCTGCCGGGGTGAGGCGCCAAACTAGTTGGGCGTAAGCAGAAGTCCATTTGAGCGGATTTTTTTCGGACTGCGTAGCGGCCATGGCGGCGTAGAGATCGGCTTCCTTGCCGGTGGCGCCGATGCCCCAGGCAGCTAGGTAGGAGCGGTCGGAGCCGTCGTAACCACGCGCGAGGGCGAGGAGGATATCACGGGCGGCGGCGAACGGCACATCGCGGAGCGACGTGGCGACTTCGCGGCGCACGGCGGCGGAGGCGTCGGTGGCGAGTTTGGCGGCGTGCGCGAGGTAGGGTTGGCCAGCGCGGCGGAGGGCGCGGTAGGCGACGACGCGCGTTTGGGCATCGCTCGAGGTGAGTTGTTTTTCCACCGTAGCGCCGCCGTTGGCGCCCAATTGCGCTAGGAGGTAAATGGCGCGGGCTCGGATGAACGGATTGGCGTCAGCAAGCAGCGCGGTCACCGCGGGGACCGCGGCGGCACCCTGGGCTTTGAGGCGGATAAAGCCGGAGGCGCGAACGTTGATGGAGGGGTTTTTCAAAGCGGTGATTTGGCCCTCCGTGGTGTTCAGGTCGAACCGCGGAATGACAGATTTGAAGCCCTTGGGTGCGATGCGATAGATAGCACCGACGGTTTTGTCGTCGAGGTCTTGGTGGCCGCCCACGCGGGGATCGAACCAATCGGCAACGTAGATCGCGCCATCGGGGCCGACGGTGACATCGGAGGGGCGGAACAGGGTTTTCACTTCGCCTGTAATGGATTTGACCCCACCTTTAAAGTCTACGCCTTCGAAGATTTTCTCGACGTTGGTGGTGACGAAATCAAAACGGTCGAGCGCGTAGCCGGCCCCTTGTGTTTTTGGAAAGTAACCAAAAACGGTGTTGCGGCCAGGTTCGCAGCTAAAGAGCGCTCCGCGCCATTTTTCACCGAAGGCATCGCCTTCGTAACTGACAATTCCGGTGGGCGAACCGCCGCCGTAGACATCGCCCGAAGGAATGGTGAACGGATCATCTTGGCGCCACTCGGCGGTGGGAACGTTTTGGCCGGGGCGTTTATCGGCGTTCCAGGTGCGTTTGCCGTCGCGGGAGGCGAAGCCAAGGTTGCCGTATTCGATGAGGAAGGTGGTGCGGCAAGCGGGTGGATCGTCGTTATCGTTCTGAAAAACGTCGCCGAAGGAAGTGATCGTCTGCTCGTAGCTGTTGCGGTAGTTTTGGCCGATGATTTCGACCTTGGTGCCGTCAGGCTGCATGCGCACGGTGAAGCCGCCTACGTAGACGTGACCGTCATCGCTTTTAGCGCCGGCGATCTCGGGTGGGCGCCAACCGAATACAGCGCCAGCGCCGCCACTGTTGACGGGGTCGTAGGGGCTGCCGACGCGGAAAGTTTGGCCGGAGCGGTCAGTGAACATCGCTCCGCAGTTGCCTTGTGAGAAATAAAGCAGGCCGTCGGGGCCGAATGTGACGGAGTGAAGCGAATGGTCGTGGTTACGGCCGTTGAAGCCGGTAAGTAGAACGTCGCGTTTATCGATGGCGGGGTTGAATTTTCCGTCGCGGTCCACGTCGGTGTAGACGATGAGATCGGGGGCGTTGGAGACGAAGATTCGGTTGTCGATGACGGACATGCCCAGCGGCGCGACCAGCCCGGGTTCTTGGACGAAGGTGTGGGTCGCATCGGCGCGGCCGTCGCCGTTGGTGTCGCTGAGAACGGTGATGCGGTCGCCGAGAGGATCGCGGCCTTCGTGTTTACGGTAATTCAGGCCCTCGGTGATCCAGATGCGGCCCTGGGCGTCGATGTCCATGTTGGTTGGGTTGCGCACCATGGGGGTCTTGGCCCAGAGGGTGACTTCGAAACCCTCGGGCACTTTAAAAAGATTCAGTGGAACGACCTCGGGCAACGGTGCGGCGGGCGCCGGGGTCGGGGCGGCGGGGGCCTGCGCGCGGAGGGCGTTGCTGGTGAGGGCAAGCGTGGCCAGAAGCACGACGCTGAGGGTGAAACGCGGGGTGGGGGCGGCGGGTAGACGCATATCCCATCCAGAGCGAGGCCCCTTGGGTTTGGCAACCCCGCGAAACGATAATATTCAACGCCCCTTACGCGGTCCGTCTCGCAGGCTTAGCGCCGCGGTCAAGCGGGCGAAGCTCACTTCGATTTACGATGGGTAACTTTTTTAATCGGCGGAGGTACGATCATGACTGGGCAAGGGGATTTCCGGAGCACTTGGTGGGTCGTGCTGCCGACGAGTAAGTCGTAGAACGCGGTGTGGCCATGGGAACCCATGACGATGTAATCCGCGTTTTCTTTCTCGGCCTGTTCTAAAATAAGCGGCGCTGGCGCTCCGGTCAGTTGCACGGTTTGAATCGGCAGGTCCGGCTTTTCGATTTTTGCGGCGAGGTGTTTGAGTTGGCGGGCGATCGTTTTTTCGCTCGCAGCGATGATTTCGCCGATGTTTTCGAGCATCGGGCCATAGTCGCTGGTTATAACTGGCGGTTGCGCTACGCTCATGATCACGATGCGGCCGCCACAGGCTCGAGCAAGGATGCGAGCCGCGTCGATGACGGCGTCACTCACGCTGGAAAAATCAATCGGGGTAAGGATAGTTTTCATGCGGCCACTATAAATTAATGGCCTAGGATCCGCTGCGCAGAAATTGGCCGACCAGCCGCGTCCATTGGCATTCCCAACCTAGGTTGAGGCCTCCTTAAGACGGAAAATTATGCGGCGGCGGGCACACCAGCCATCAACTGCATCAAGGTCGCTTCACTAAAAGAGGCGCGTGGGACTTCACCGGCGATTTGGCCGGCGCGAAGCACAAGAATGCGCCGACAAAGCGCGATTAGTTCGGGTAATTCCGAAGACACTACGAGCAACGCTTTGCCTTCGCAGGCGAGTTCGTCCAGTAATTGGTAAATCTCGGCTTTGGCGCCTATATCCACGCCGCGTGTAGGCTCGTCGATCAGGAGCACGTCACAATCACGGGCGAGCCATTTGGCGAGGGCGATTTTTTGCTGGTTACCGCCGCTTAGACCGGCGACTAGGGACTCGAGCGAAGGCGTTTTGACGCGGAGACGTTGGGTATACGTGGTCGCGAGGACGCGCTCGGCGTTGCGGCGCACGAAACCCAGGCGTGTCAGTAAAGGTAGGGCAGCTAGCGCGGTGTTTTCGCGGCAATTAAGGCCGAGAATGAGTCCTTGGCGTTTCCGGTCTTCAGGGACTAGACCGAGCCCTGCGGCGAGTGCGTGCTCAATGGAGCCGAGCGATAGCTTTTGGTTATCGATCGAAATTTGCCCGCTAACCTCGGGATCGAGGCCGAAGATGGCTTGGATCAACTCGCTGCGACCGGCGCCTACGATACCGGCGAGGCCGACAATTTCGCCGGCGCGGACGCTGAGGCTGATATTGGCGAAAGCTTCGCCGGAGGTTAGGTTTTTAACGTCGAGCCGGACTGGACCCAAGTCGCGGACTAAATGAGTGGGGGTGTGGGCGCGGAGTTCGCGGCCGATCATTTGGGTCACGACGCGAGCTGGCTGAGTGGCTGGAATCGGCTCGGTGGCAATATGGCGTCCATCGCGCAGCACAGTGATGTGATCACAAAGCGCGAAGAGTTCCTCCATCCGATGCGAGACATAGATGAGAGTGAGGCCGCGGGCTTTTAAAGTGCGGATGAGACGGAAAAGATCTGCAGTCTCAGCGGCCGACAATGAGCTGGTGGGCTCATCCATAACGATGATCTGGGCCCCGGTGCCGACGGCGGCGGCGATTTGGACGAGTTGTTCGCGGCCAGTGGAAAGCGTGCCGATGATGGTGTCGGGATTGATGTCGGCGCCGATGGTGGCGAGCATTGCACGAGCGCGAGAGCGCAAGGCAGAGCGATCAATGAAACCTGCACGGCGCGGCAGGTCACCGAGACTGAGATTTTCAGCGACGGAGAGATTGGGGCAAAATGCGAGTTCTTGGTGGACCATCGCGATGCCGAGCTCTCGAGCCGCGAGCGGCGAAGTGGGTGCGATGGCGCGACCCTGAAGTAGAACTTGGCCCGAATCCGCCGTGTAAACACCCGCGAGAATTTTCCCTAAGGTGCTTTTACCTGCCCCGTTTTCACCGATGAGCGCGTGGCAGGTGCCGCGCTCAACGGTGAACGAAACATCGTCGAGCGCCAGTACGCCAGGGAAGCGTTTGGTGACATGGCGAAACTCGAGGTAGGCCGACACGGCGAGTTAGCGGCAAATCACTTTGGGAGCCACTTATCCCAATTTTTAGCGAAGGCCTCGAGGTTGTCTTTGGTGACCGGGATGAGGGCGCTCACGTCTTTAACGGCGACAGGATCTTTTTTGAGCACGATTTTATTGATGAGATGTTCGACGGATTTTGCGCCCCATTCGTAGCATTGTTGCGCGAGCAGAACGGGGACGTGGCCGCTACGAATGTAGGCGAGTTGGGCGGGGAGGGCATCGACGGCGACGCATTTCACTGTACCGGGCTGCCATTTGAGGGCGTTCTCGGTGAAGAGCGGCCAGCCGCCGATCATGGCCCATCCGGTGATGTCGGGATTGGCTTGCATGACTTGTTCGACTTTAGCGGCGGCGTCTTGCGGGGTCTCTTTGTGGTAGTAAGTATCGCGGATGGTGATGCCGGGATATTTCTTGGCGGCTTCGCGGACCCCGGCGACGCGCTTTTGTAGGTTGGGGGCGTTTTGATTGCCTGCGAGGATCGCGACTACGCCGCGGCCGTTCATGATTTTGGCGAGTTCATCCATTGTCTGTTGGCCGCAAGCGATATCATCCACGCCATAGGTGACGAAGCGTTTGGAAGCGGGTGCGTCGGAATCGAACGTGGCGACAGGTACGCCGTTGTTGACGGCGGCGTTGATTGCATCGGTCAGTTTGTTAGCGTCGGAACAGGCGACTGCGATGCCTTCGGCGCCAGAGAGTACGAGTTGTTCGATGGCTTCAGCTTGTTTTTGGGCGTCTTCTTCGTTGGGGGTGCGCCAATCGATTTTGATGTTAAGATTGAGTTTGGCGCCTAGGTTTTTGGCGGCGTCTTGGGCGCCGATGCGAGCGGCTTGGAAGACGGGGTTACCTTGGGATTTGGCTACAAGACCGATCGTGATCGTGCGGGGCTTGTCGGCGGCGCGGGCGGAGAGGGGTGCGGCCAATAGGGCTACGGTGGTGGTTAGGGCCAGCGCAGTTACGGCGCGTGCTAAGGGGAGGATTATATTCATGAGGATTTGGGGTTAAAGAAAATCAGTGGGCCGCGGCACTGAGCCGGCGGCGGGAGAGCCACGTGTTGAGCTGATCGAGGACGACCGCCGCGATGACGACCGAGCCGATGATGATCTGGCGGTAGTTTTGGTCGATACCAAGGATCACGATGCCGCTGGAAATCATTTGGATGATTAACGCGCCCAGCACCACGCCTAGGGCTGAACCGCGGCCACCCGTTAGGCTGGCGCCACCGACCACGGCTGCGGCGATGACGTTGAGCTCGTAGCCTTGACCATCACCTGAGGTAGCAGCGCCATAATAACCGAGCGAAAGTAACGCCGCGATGCCGGCGCAGAGTCCGCTAATAAGATAGACTCCGAGCTTTACCCGCTCGACTCGAATGCCACTGAAACGCGCTGCTAATTCGTTGCCGCCGACGGCGTAGACACGTCGACCAGCGGCTAGACGGGAAAGAAAAATCCATCCCACCATGAGAACGACAAGCATCGTCATCAGCGGCACGAAACTCAGTCCGTCGCCGATCTCGAAACGGACAAAATCACGGAAAGCGGCGGGGAATGCACCGACGGATTGGCCCTTGGTGATGACAAAGGCGATGCCGCGAAAAATCGCCATGCCGCCAAGCGTGATAATAAACGGATGTACGCCTAGTGCTACAATGAGGCTTCCGGTGAAAAGACCACACAGACAGGCGACGCCGAGGCAGGCGCCAGCGCCGAGAAAAATTCCCAGGATGGATGAGCTCGTCGTGGCTAGGCCCTCGGCACCATAGCGGTGGAGCACTAGGGCACCGACGACTGACGCGAGGGCGTAAATCGCGCCCACGGTCAGGTCGATCCCACCTGCGATGATGACCACGGCCATGCCAACTGCCATGACCGCGATGAAGCTCGTGTCTTTGGCGAGTTGGGCTAGATTTTGAGCGTTTAGAAATTTATTTTTTTCAACGCTTAGCGGAATGCGTTCGCCGGTGGCGTCGGTGGTAAACACGCGACTACGGGTCCCGTCGGCGGCACGCTCAAATACTGGTGTACGGACCTTGCCTGCAAAGGCTGTGAGCAACAGGCCGAGTGCAAGGATGACGAGCAACAGGCCGCTTTCTTGAAAACGGAAAAAAACGCGAAGGCGGGCGAGCATGGTTTGGGTAAGCGCGAAATAGGACGAAATAATAGGCTTCAAGGAAACCTTGAATTTCGGCCCCGTTTTAAGCGTATCACCAGCGCGGCACACTTAGCGTGCCGGCAGGAAGTCTGTTGTCATTGCTTGCTCGACGGTGACTTTATTTTTTGGCAATACGCCGATTTCTTCGAGTTGTGCGATTTGGGTGGCAAATCGCGCGGCCGCGAGCTGGCCCGTGTTGGCTGGTCCGCCGTCGATATCGCGGCCCGTGACAAGTTTTTCATCGAGGATGAGTTGGCGCGAAGCTATGGCGAATTCATCGGTGAGAGCAGAATTGGTTTTTTTCATCGCCGCGTGAGCGGGCGTGGGATCGCCGGTGAGGTAATCGTTCCAGCCTTTGATATAAGCGCGCATGAAAGCGCGTAGTTCAGTGGGGTGTTCGCGTGCGAACTTACGATTGGTGAAAAGCACGGCGTAAGCGCGAAATCCGGCATCCCAGGTCGACAAGAAGCGTGGTTTGGCGCCACCCGCTTTCACGATATGGTACGGTTCTGCGATGAAGTAGCCTTGTTGAATGGCTTCTTTTTCGCCGATGAAAGCGGCGATAGAAAAGTTTTGTGGGACTACGTTAATGTTAATGCCGTACTGTTTTTTTAGGTATTTAAGAAAGGTCCAGTCCGGGCGGGCGATGATGGTTTTGCCTTGGAGGTCTTCGAAGCGGTGGACTTTACTGGCGGCGTTGACGAGCAGACCGGAGGGATCGTCTTGGAAGACGGCGGCCACCGAAAGTACTGGAAGACCGGTGGCGATTTTTTGAAGAATGTCGGTGCTGTCGCCTTGGCCGATTTGAGCTTGGCCGGTGGCTATTTTTTGGACGACGAAGGCGTTGGGTCCGCCGGGTACGATGGTGACATCGAGCCCTTCGTCGGCGAAAAAGCCGCGCGCGGCGGCTTGATAGATGCCACCGTGTTCGGGTTCGGCGACCCAGTCGAGTTGGACGGTTAGTTTATACAGGTTGGCTGTTTGGCCAGTGGCATCAGCGGAGCGAGTTACTGGCGATAATACGAGGAGGGTGCAGAAGATGAGGATGAGTCGCATGGCGGGGGTATAAAAGGGACCAGATCAGGTGTCGGCTCGTTCGTACGAATCGTGCCATTTGTGGAGCGTCAGCCAGCTAAGCGAGAGCACGCCGGCGACGAAGATGAAACCGAGCGCACAACAGGCTGCGGCGGTGGCAAAGAGGGCGGGGTATTTGGCTTGGCTGCTGTAGATGATCGTCTGGAAACCAAGTCCGCCACCGTCACCGGCGGAGCTGCCGGCGGTGTAATCGCCAACCAAGGCGCCGATTGGGGCGAGGGTGGCAGCGATTCGCAGACCGGTAAAAAAATACGGAAGCGCGGCGGGTATGCGAAGGCGGAGGATTTCTTGAAATTTAGTGGCGCGGTAAAGGCGGAACAGCTCAACGAGGTTGCGATCGGTGGAGACGAGGCCTTGGGTGGTGTTCACGGCTAGCGGGAAGAAACAAATAAGAAACGTGATGATGGTGACGCTCTTGAGGCCGGGTCCTACCCACAGCACTAGAATCGGCGCAAATACGATGATGGGTGTCATCTGCAGCAACATTAGGTAAGGATAAAACGTCACCCGTACTAGTGGCGAAAGGGAGAGTAACAGCGAGAGCGTGAAGCTTATGGTGACGGCGCCGAGGAAGCCAAGGGTAGCACCGGTGGTGGTGTTGAGCGTAGCGCGCCAGAGTTCGTCGCCATGCTCTCGAAATGCACTGATAACTTCGGTAGGCGAAGGGAGTAGAAAACGGAAATCTTCGGACAGCGAGACACGGATGAAATGCCAGATCGCGATGAACAACGCGCCGGCCAGAGCGGGAAGGAGAACGGAGAATATTTTTTGACGAGGCATTTGAAGCGGCACGACCTAAACGGTGCTGTGATCTTCGACGGAGCGGAGGAGTTGTGAGACCTCATCGACAAGCTGGTGATAGGCGGGATCGCGGCGGGTGGCAGGCGTCCGAGGGTACGGCAGTTCGACGCGAATCTCGCGATGGAGCCGTCCGGGATTGGCGGACATGATGATTATACGATTCGCGAGGAAGACGGCTTCAGCGACCGAGTGAGTGACGAAGAAAGCGGTCCAGCGGAGGCGTTCGCGGATCGCTAGGAGTTCTTCGTTCAGGTGATCGCGTGTCATTTCGTCGAGTGCTCCAAAAGGTTCATCAAGCAACAGGATTTGCGGTGAGAGGACTAGGGCGCGGGCAATGGAGACGCGCATTTTTTGGCCGCCAGAAAGTTGGCGTGGATAATAATCCGCGTGCGTCGTTAGTCCGACGAGTGCGAGCGCATCGCGAACGAGTTGGGTGCGCTGGGTGGCAGGCGTGTTACGCAGGTCGAGTGGAAGCGCGACGTTTTGGGCGACGCTTAACCAAGGCAGTAAGGTCGGTTCTTGAAAAACATAGGCGAGGTCGTCTCGGCTTGATGCGGAGGTCGAACTTGGTGCGGTGGTGAGAAGTGGGCTGGAGCTGGCGGTTGAAAAAATAAGTTCGCCGCGGGTGACGGGGCTCAGGCCGGCGACAAGTTTTAGCAGGGTCGATTTGCCGCAGCCGCTAGGGCCGATGAGCGCGATGAAATCCCCGCGCGCGGCCGAAAGACTAAAATCGTCAACAATGACCGGGCCTTGACCATAGCGTTTTACGACCGAGCGAAATTCGATGGCTATGGAGGGCCTGGCTGATGGATTAGTGGTGACGGCGAACGACACAAGTTGGACGAGATAGGAAGCTGGAAAGAAAGCCAGCTTGAGGTGGTGAATTCCGCGATCTTCGATCTAGATCTCACTATCGTGAGTGTCACCTAATAGGAGACACTCATTTAGGGGTTTGAGAGTTTTTGCTGCGTGAAATCATCACGAGGATGAAGTGGTGAGGCTTTAGAAAGATTGGAGGGCCCAGTGCAGTACGGGGCTTTGGGGGTTATTTACTACGATCTGGAGGCCGGCGCTGAGACCGTTTTCTAGGGGTACGGGAAGGGTGAGCACGGGCAGGCCACCGAGCGAGGCGGGGGCAGTAAGCGCGAGTAGGCGGCTGCGTTGGGGTAAGGTGCATTCGGCTTTCGTCAGCGCGGGGCGATGCACGGCGGGTAAAATCAGAAAATCGAAGGTGAGAAAGTAACTCGTCCAGGCGAGGCGCACGGCGGTGAGCATCGCATCGGCAGAGGCGACTTGGGCGGGCGTGAAATCATGGACGCGGTTAAGGCGGGTCCAGACGGTAGGATCGTAGCGGTCTTTATATTCGGGGGACCAGGCGGCGTGGACAGCCGAGGCTTCGAGTGCGACGATGATGTTGTAAGCATCGAGGGCGCCGGCAAAGCGACGGAGCAGTTCGGTGCGGGTGGAGTTGTCGGCGGGCGGGGCAAGGCGCGCCGCGGCCGCTCGGCACGCAGAGGCAACTTCAGGGGTCAGGCCGGGAATTTCGAGGTAGCAGCCGCGCGGGGTGCGGGTGCTGGTGCCGAGGCCGACCAGAGCGCCGAGGGCGGTGCGCATATCAGCAGCATTGGAGGTGAACCAGCCGGCTGTATCGAAACTCGGTGCGAGCGGAAAGGCGTCAGCGATCCAAGGTTGGCGGGGAGCGCCGCGGAAACCATAGAGGCCACAAAAAGCCGCGGGAACGCGAATGGATCCGCCCGTATCGGTACCGAGTGCGAAGGGAACAACGCCTGCCGCTACGGCGGCGGCCGATCCGCTACTGGAGCCACCGGTGGTGCGGTCGGGGAAGCGCGGGTGCTCGACGTCGCCATAGTGTGGATTTTCCCCGGTTATACCGTAGGCGAATTCGTGAAGGTGCGTTTTACCAGCGAGGACTCCACCGACCGCGTTTACAGCGCTGATTAAGGCGGAATCAGCAGTCGGGTCGGGCCGTACTTCAGGTAGAAATGTTGAGCCGGCGAAGGTAGGGAAGCCAGCGACATCGAAGAGATCTTTGGCGAGGTAGGGCACGCCGGCGAGCGGGGCGCCGGCGGGGGCGGTGGCGAAGTGCGCGATGAGCTCGGCCTCCGTTGGAAGTAGCGCGAAGACAGCGCGTTGCTGGGCGGGAGATAGCAGCGTGGTGGCGCGACGGAGGAATTCGCGGGCGGCGGGGGCGGGGTCGAGGGATTGCCAGTCGTTAAAGTGCATGGAATTTTAACTAGGCGGATAAATTTTCTCGCGCGGGGCAAGGCGCGAACGCCATAACGCGGTATGGTTCGAGTTTTTGTCTCAGGCTGCTACGACATTGTCCACGCTGGCCACGTTCAATTTTTTCGCGAAGCGCGCGCGCTGGGTGATCACCTCACGGTGTGTTTCGCTTCGGCCGAGGTGTTGTGGTTTCATAAGAGCCGCAAGAGCTCGTTGCCGGATGAGCACAAGCGGGCGTTGATCGCTGCCCTGCGTCCAGTCGATGATGTAGTGATCGGCACCGGTTTGGAGGAGGGGATTGATTTCCGAGAGCATTTCCTGCGGTTACGGCCGGATATTTTAGCGGTCACAGAGGACGATAAATGGGCCCATTTAAAACGGGCGTTGTGCGAGGAAGTGGGCGCTAAATATGTGGTGATGGCGAAGACGCCGCCGGATTTCGCGCCGATTTCGACGAGTGAAATTGTACGCTGGATTCGGGCGCCCCAAGTGGCGCCATTGCGGGTTGATTTTGCGGGAGGTTGGCTGGATGTCCCTCGGTTTGCTCGTCCAGGTGGATTTATTGTGAATTGTGCGATCTCGCCGACGGTGTCGTTGCGCGAATGGCCTTATCACCAAAACGCCGGACTAGGCGGAAGCGGTGCTTGGGCCCTGATCAACGGCAAGGATGGTGTGAACTCCGAGCTCGATCTTGGCGTGGGTTGGCAAGATCCAGCAGTAATCAACGAGACGGGTTTATGTGTATGGCGAAGTGGGCAAAGGCCTGATTTAGAGTTAAAGACTGATGGCGGGTTGCTGCGCGGGCGCATGGCGCTTTATTGGTCTGGCAAGCAACACAGCACGCCTGGCGTTGTGAATCAGGACCGTAACTACGATGCAATTGAGCGCGCGGGCCGTACGGCGCGAGACGCGGTGTGGGCGGCTAATTTTGAAGGTTTGGCGGATGCGGTACGGCAATCATACGCGGTGCAGCGCGCCGAGCAGATGGAGCCTCTGCCAGGTGATCCGGCAGCGCCTGCGCATGCGGCGCTCGCAGCTTGCCGACCGTTGGCCTGGAAATATTGCGGCGGCGGTTTTGGCGGCTACGCGGTCTATCTTTTCGCAGATTGCGCAGAGCGCGATGCGGTATGCGCTTTGCCTCAATTTCGGCCGGTTGAGCCCTATGTGGCGGCTTGAAGGGGCCTTAAGTTGCGTGCCAAGAAAATAAAAAACGCGCGCGGGTTTGCCTGAGCGCGGTAAAATCTAACTAGGCTAAATTTAGGTATCGGCACCCGTGGCACGGCCGCCGTGTTTGATGGGCGTGGCGAACTTGTATTCGATATCCCATGGAAAATGGATCCACTTGTTTTGTTTAAATTCCTTCACGCAGGTGTCGACGATAGGGCGCCCAGAGGGCTTGGCGTACAGCGTCGCGAAGTAGGCTTTAGGGAGTAGTTGTCGGACGACACGGGCGGTTTTTCCAGTATCGACGAGGTCGTCGATGAGAAGGTAGCCATCACCGTCGCCAGGAACGCCTTTGAGAACGTTGACCGAGCCTTGGATTTGGGCGGCGGTGTTGTTTTCGCCGCTGTCGTAACTGGTGACGCAGATGGTGTCGATGAGGCGGATCTCAAGTTCGCGCGCGACAAGGGCGGCGGGTACGAGTCCGCCACGGGTGATGGCGATGATACCTTTCCATGTGCCGATTGCGTGCAGCATTTCGGAGAGATAGCGGGCATCGCGATGAAGTTCGACCCAGGAGATGATGATATCGTCGGCGTAGGGATTGCGTGACATGGCGTGAGATGGTGGAGGCAAGAAACCGGTGAATTAGGGCGTCAGTCCAAATGGAGAGCGGCAAGCGGAATTCCCAATTAGATGGACGGGCGATTATTAGACTAATTCATGCGTAGCATCCGCCAAGCGATGCTCAGCACGATGCGAAGATTTCGGGTAACTTGTTAGGTGCAACGAAGGATATTTTTCCATCCACGCATCACCTAGACCTATCCATTCCCTATGAACACGCGCCGTACTCGATTCTCATATGCTTCAGCCATGTTGCTCTCCATCGCGGCCGTTCAGGCTGCTAGTCCTTGGTCCGCTCGTTTTCGGGCTACGTATCTCGAAACGGCTAATAAATCTTCGGCGTTTACGGCGCTGGGTATTAATTTCGCCGAGAACGCGGTGAAGGTGAACGATAAGATTATCCCTGAATTGGATGTGGACTATGCTTTTAATGATACGTGGTCGGCTGAGCTGGTGCTTACGATTCCGCAAACGCAGGACGTGACGCTCGCTGGGGTCGGCAAGCTTGGTTCGTTTAAACATCTGCCGCCTACTTTGCTGGGTAAATATCGCGCAAATGCAGGCGGCGCGATCCGACCCTACTTTGGTGCGGGCGTAAATTTCACGTTGATATGGGGTAGCGATTTATCCGTCGCGGGTGTGCCGCTGGGTTTGGAAAATTACAGCATCGGTCTCGCCGGCCAAGCCGGCGTGGATGTCAAAGTCGATGAACGGTGGAGCATGAATTTCGACCTGAAACGTGTGGCGCTGCGTTCGGATGTGTCCGCTGGCACGACTAAACTTACGGAGGCTCGTCTCGATCCTTGGCTATTCGCCGTTGGCGCAAGCTATGCGTTCTGAGCAGTCACCGGTAACTAGCAAAAACGCCGGCCCGTGGGGGGCTGGCGTTTTTTTTGTCACCGTGGCTGGCGCGGTAATTGAGCAAGCTAAGTTTTAGTGGGATGAAATTTTCTTTAACTGTGTAAGTAGCCAGCTCGCGGCATAATCTACCGGCGTCGGCTGCATGGGTTGCTTCAATTGGCCATGATCAGCACCGGGTAATATGATCAACCCATGCGGGACACCGGCGCTGGTGAGGGCGCGATCAAGCGCATGTGCTTGGCGAACGTCCACGAGCTCATCGACATCGCCGTGATAGATCAACATGGGTGCGTCGTCTTTGGTGATGTGGTTGATCGTGGAGGCTTCGCGGTAAGTGGCGAAAATCGGGTGATCAGGCGTTTCAAACATGATCGTGCGGCCGGTCAACGTGGACAACATGCCAGCGAGTGCCGGGCGCTCTTCGCGATAGGCGAGCAAATCATGCAGGCCCGAAAACGTGACAGCGGCTTGGATGCGGCTCGACTGGCGGTTTACAGGATCGACGGCTTTGAAATCTGCGACGTCGTCGGCTACTGCCAGAAACGTCGTCATGGTGGCGCCCGAGGAGTGACCCAGCCCGCCGATAGCGGCGGGATTAATGCGGTAGTCTTGGGCGTGAGCGCGGATCCATTGCACGGCGCGTTGGCAGTCGCGCAACATGGTTTTCCAAGTATGAGCGGGGGCGAGCCGATGGTTAATCGTGAAAACGGTGAAACCAACATCGAGCGCTGGGCTGAAAGCGTGGCTCTTGCCGCCGAATAGCGGCGGGAAAATTCCAGCGTCGACGAGGTGGCGGTTGAGCTCTTTGAGAGGTACATCGTTGTACTCGCCGCTGGCGGTGAAACCGGTGCCCATGATAAAAATGAGCGCGTAGCCGTTGGATGTAGCAGGGCGGTAAACATCGAGCAAGAGGGCGGCGCCATGGTCCATGCCGTAAACGACGTTCCGCTCGCTAGGTTCGACAAACGTGTACTTGGCAGTGAGCGCGGCGGTAGCGCCAGAAACGGCGAGCGTGAATGCGGCGTAGGCGATTAGAGCGAGGGCTCCGAGGCGGGCCCGGACGATGAAGGTGCGAGTCATAGTTGTGATCAGCAGCAAACGCGCCGCTAGGGGCGAGGGGGAAACGCAATCAGGCGCGGAGAAGTTCGCGCAAATCGGCGAGCGAGAGTTTGGCAGCGGCGGCGTCGCTCGCTTCAAAGACATCGGCGAGTAACGCGCGTTTCTCGGCTTGGAGGGCGAGGACTTTTTCTTCGACGGTTCCAGCGCAGATGAGTTTGTAGCTGGTGACAGTGCGCGTCTGGCCGATGCGGTGGGCGCGGTCGGTGGCTTGGGACTCGGCGGCAGGATTCCACCACGGATCGAAGTGGATGACGGTGTCGGCACCCGTGAGGTTGAGGCCGGTGCCGCCTGCTTTCAGCGAGAGCAAAAAGAGCGGAACGTTGGTATCGGATTGAAACCGATCGACCTCGGCTTGACGTGCACGCGTGGGCATCGAGCCGTCGAGGTAACAATGCGCGATGTCTTGTGCGGCGAGCTCTTCACGCAGGAGCGCAAGCAGCGTGGTAAATTGGGAGAATACGAGGACGCGGTGGCCGTCGTCGATGGCTTCAGCTAGAAGTTCGGTGAACGCTTCTAGTTTTGCTGAAGCAATTGGTTTAGCGGAAGGCGCTGGCCCGCTTGCAGAATCTTCGTTAGTAGATTTTTGGATGAGTCGCGGGTCGCAGCAGATTTGGCGTAGGCGAAGGAGTTGAGTGAGCGCGGCAAATTGGAGTCGGCCTTCGCTGGCGCCGGTAGCGGCGAGATCAAGAAGTTGGCGTTCGGAGGATTCTTGGGTCTCGCGGTAGAGTTTGGCCTGCGCGGGTGTAAGATCGCACCAGACGACTTGTTCAATTTTTTCGGGAAGCTCGGGTGCGACGGCAGTTTTAGTGCGGCGCAGAATGTAGGGTGCGGTTTGAGCGCGCAGACGTTCGTCGAACCACGTGCGCTCGTCCCCGCGGATGCCCGCGGGCACGCGCGTGAGGTAGCCGGGGAGAAGGAATTCGAAGAGTGAGCGGAGGTCGTCGAGGGAGTTTTCGAGGGGCGTGCCGGTGAGTAGAAATCGGCTGCGTGCGCGTAGGGCGCGGAGAGCAGCGGCGTTTTGCGAGCGGCGGTTTTTTATGTGTTGGGCTTCGTCGGCGATGACGATGGCAAGATCGACCGAGGTGAAAAGTTCTTGGTCACGGGTCAGGGTGCCGTAGCTGGTGATGATCAGATCGTAGGCAAAAAAATCGGCAGCGGTGGCAAGTCGTTGGTCGCCGTGGTGAACGAAGACCCTGAGCTCGGGCGCGAAGCGGACGGTCTCGCGCCGCCAATTTTCTAGGAGGGAAGCGGGTGCGATGACGACGGAGGCTGCGATTTTTTTAGCACCCAGGGTGGACGAGTTGAGTGCGGGTGCTCGGCGGCGGCCGGTGGGGTCGGCGGTCGGCGCGCTGGCAAAACTCGGTGTCGATGGCGAGAGGGTGTTGGCTTGTACGGCGGTGAGCAGAGCGAGGGCTTGGAGAGTTTTACCGAGGCCCATTTCATCTGCGAGAATGCCGCCGAGTTCGGCGCGGTGGAGGTGCCAGAGCCAGGCGACACCGAGGCGTTGATAAGGGCGGAGCAGAGCTTCTAGGGCCTGGGAGAGCGGAGCAGGGGCGAGGCTGGTGAGTTGGCGGAGTGCGGCGCTGCGAATTTTCCAGGTTTCGGGTGGCACCCAGCCAGGGGAGAGTTCTTCGATGATGGCTTCGGCTTCGGCGACTCGAGCGGCGCTGACGCGTTGGGCGCGGCGGGGGGCGATTGGTGCGGTCGGATCGCCGGCAATCGCACGCTGTGCTGTGGCAAGTTTTTCGAGTTGGGCGGGAGCTATGAGATAGACTTGGCCGCCGGCTTCGAGGTAGCGCCGGTTGGTGGCGATCGCCTCGCGAAGTGTGGCTTCGTCGGCGGGGCCGGCTTTGAGGCCAAGGGTGAGGGCGTAGCCACCTGATGTTTCGGTGGCTTCGGCGGTGATCTCGGCCGAGCGCAGGCGAGCTGTATGTTGCTCGAAGTTTTCCGTGAAGTTGGCGTCTAAACCGGTGCGGAGGCGTTCGCCTTGGGCAGCTAGGAAATTTAGCGTTTTATGGCGGTCGCGTAGCCACCACTTGCGCGAGGAGGGATCGAGGGTGAAACCGGACGTTTTAAGCAGTTCGAGGGCCCGGGCGTACTGCGGGTGCTCGGGCGAAGGGAGGGTGATGGCTAGAAAGTTTTCCGAGCCGTCGACGACCAGACCTTGGGGCGCACCAGTATTTTTTAGTGGAAGGGATCGAGAGGCGAGTGAAGTTGCCGGCTTGGTCGGTGTGGCGGGTGGCGGCGGCGAGCCGAGAAGTGTAGCGTGGCGCCAGACTCCAGCTTGGCCGTTGTGGACAAAAATAGGTTCTTGGCCGGCGGCGGCGGCGAGCTCGCGGAGTTGGGTGCGAGTGAGCTGGAGAAAAGCGGGTGGGGCGGAGGTGCCGCAAAGACGTTGAAGGTGGGCTAGGACGGGAAAGAGCGCGGGGGTTGGTGCGATCAGCGGGTCAAATTCCACTTTTACCGGAATGGCGTCGCGAAGGACGGCGGCGGCTAGGTTGGGTGGGAGGACGAGACGAAGCATGGGGGCGCGGGGGCGAAGTTGCGCGGGGAAACACCGAATCTGGCAACTGCTTTTGCGCTAGCGGATGCGGCGAATCTGGCGGCGGGCAAGCCACGGGTCGACACGGGCAAGGAGGAAACGAGCCCAAGCACCGTGCAGACGGGTGAACCAAGTGCGGGAGGCGCGCCAGCTTTCAAAGGTCACAGCGCGAGCGTGAGCGAGATCGGAATTAAAAATAGCGTCAGCGGCGTCGGTGAGGAGTGGGTCACGCAGGTGGACCGTGAGTTCGTAATTGATGGAGAGGGAGCGTGCATCGAGGTTCGCCGAGCCGACAAAAACGGCGTCATCAATGATGGTGAGTTTGGTGTGGAGCACCTGAGGTTGGTATTCCCAGATGCGGATGCCGGCTTTGAGTAATGAGCCGTAAAGCGAGCGGGCTGCGCTTTGCGCGAGTGGCACATCGGTGCGGCCGGCGAGGAGTAACTCGACGTTGCCGCCGCGTCGGGCTACGCTGCGTAAGGCTCGACGCAGGCGGAAGCCGGGTACGAAATAGGCCGAGACAATGCGAACGTGTTCAGCTTGGCGTAGGCTGCGCAGAAGTTGATGGGTGAATTGATTGCGCCCCAAAAGAGGCCCGCTGAACAGCACGGGTCCCGGCGCTCCGCGCGAAAAGGGATTGGCCTGGGCTGCGCGTTGCAGGCTGCGCAGGAACCAGCGGCGCATGTGGTGTTCAGTGAATAGATGGTCGAAGGAGTCGGCGAGTTGACGAAGAGCGCGTGGGTCGTGTAGTTCCAAACCGAGATCACGCCAGCCACCGCTGACACCGTCGCCGTCGTATTCGGCTGCGAGATTAAAACCGCCGGTGATGGCAACTTGATCGTCAACTAGCAGGAGTTTACGGTGATTGCGCAGGGAGAAATTTCGGAGGGTGATCGGATTGAACACGCGGGCTTCGCCGCCGGCACGACTAAGAGCGTGCCAATAATCGTCAGGTAGGCCGGAGGAGCCGGCGCCATCGATGAGGACTCGTACGCTTACTCCGCGTGCCGCCGCCTGCGCGAAGGCCGATAAAAATCGGCCCCCGACCGCATCGTTGCCCCAGATGTACGTCTCGCAGCGAATCGAAACCTTAGCGTTGTTGATCAACTCCAGCATCCGCGTGTAGGCG
The DNA here is from genome assembly GCA_947458705.1 of Opitutia bacterium. Taxonomy (GTDB): domain Bacteria; phylum Verrucomicrobiota; class Verrucomicrobiia; order Opitutales; family Opitutaceae; genus Tous-C4FEB. The sequence continues at coordinate 30,201 of CANHAH010000019.1, forward strand.
ACGGCCCCGGTGCGCAACCAGCGGGCCGGCTCCAAGTTGGCGGCGGGTAGGGTGGACGAACGGGGCGCGGACATGACGGGATTTAATCAATGAGCATCGCCGCATTCAGACGAAAGCTTTTTGAGGCGGGTAAGGCGGGCGAGGGTGGGTCGGTTGTAGCTTTTGCCTGCTAGACTGCTCATATCCATTTACAATATTATCGAGTTCTCATGGCCCGGTTCTTTTCAGCGCCTCAGCCAAAGGCAATACCGTGACTTGGTCGCTGAGCGCATACGTGCGCTCGCCGGGATAGACGACCCACAGCTCATCTAGCTTGAGATCGGCGCGGGCGACGTGCATCGAGCGCGTCATCCCAGGGGCGTCGGCCCATTTCACCTCGACGCCTATCCGCCGCCCTCCGCGGACTAGCATTAAATCCAATTCGCTCCCGCTATGCACCGCGTAGAAATAAGCCTCGTCCGGCCCCAGCGCCTTCAGCAGTTCCTCGATCACGAAGCCTTCCCACGACGCGCCCAGCTTGGGATGCGTGCGCAGTTCGGCGCCATTGCGGAGACCGAGCAGCGTGTGCAATAATCCGGAGTCGCGCAGGTAAATCTTTGAACTCTTCACCACGCGTTTGCCCAGATTTGTATGCCAGGGCTGGAGACGACGTACCATGTACGTCTGCTCCAACGCGTCCAAGTAGGCGCGCACGGTATTGGGGGCAACGCCGAGCGAGGCGGCTAGTTCGCTGCCGTTCCATATCTGGCCGTGATAGTGCGCGATCATCGTCCACAACCGCCCCATCAGCGCCGGGGAAAGTCCGAATCCAAGTAGAGCCAGATCGCGCTCGAGAAAAGTCCGCGTAAAATTTTTGCGCCAAGCCACGCTGTCCTCGTCGTTTTCCGCCAAAAATGAACGCGGAAACCCGCCACGCCACCACAGGCGTTCTTGGGCTTCGGCCGGCACCTCGCCCAGATCGAGCCCCCGCATTTCGATGATCTCAAGGCGACCCGCTAACGACTCCGCGGTCTGCCGCGAAGGCTCCGGTGAAGCGCTGCCCAAAAGTAAAAAGGTCGCTGGCCGCCCCGGCCGGTCCGCCAGCATCCGTAGCACCGGAAACAGCCCCGGTTGACGCTGCGCCTCATCGATCACCACCAAGCCGCGCAGATCGCGGAGCGCCACCGCTGGATGCTCCAACAGAGCCGATACAGCCGGTTCTTCTAGATCGAAATAGTTAATGTTTTCTGTCCCAAGAAACTGTCGCGCCAATGTTGTTTTTCCGCACTGTCGAGGTCCGAGCAGGGAGACCACCGGGCTGCGTTTTTAAGCCCGCTCCATATCTTGAAAGTAGCGCGTTCGCGTGATCATGGATGAAATTTGGCAATCGTATTGCTGATTTTCAAATTTATCTCAGCGGACGGCGCGAAAACCTGGCCCTTTAGGGCCGGGATGAAGCGCCGCCCCCCTTGATTTTTGAGCTCGAGCGAAAAAACTTCATTTCAGCCTTTACGAGTCGCTCCGAAAATAATTCCTAGCCCCCGCAATAAATGGCG
>CANHAH010000020.1 GCA_947458705.1 Opitutia bacterium
AATGGAATCTGAACGCGATATTCTGGAAGCCATCGCGTACGCGAAAACCAAGGAGAAAAAAGACGAGCTCCGCAAAGAGCTCGAGCAAATCCGATCGCTGCGTCGAGACTTGGAAAGCGCGTTACGCTGAAAACAACGGCGCGTCACTCGACGCGCACGATGTAGCCACGCAGGTATTCGCTCTCAGGCATAGTCAACAACACCGGATGATCCGGCGGTTGATGACAGAATTCCAGCACCTGTACGCGCCGCCGCGCATCGGCAGCCGCCTCAGCAAGCACTGAGCGCAATTCTGCATCCTGCATGTGGTGAGAGCACGTGTAAGTGGCCAAGACACCACCGGGCGCGAGTGCTTTAATCGCACGAAGATTGAGCTCCTTGTATCCACGTAATGCACCAGGCAAGGCACTCTTCGATTTAGCGAAAGGTGGCGGATCAAGCACGATCACATCCCATGGCGTCTCGGATGAGCGAGCCTCGTCGTTGAACCAGTCAAAAACATTAGCCGCGACAAACTCGGCTTTTACGCCGTTGCGCTCGGCATTGCGCCGCGCGGCCGCGATCGCCTCCTCAGAACTGTCGAGTCCGAGCACATAGGCCGCGCCCGCGCGCGCCGCATGCAAGGCGAAGGGCCCTTGATTACAGAACGCATCAAGCACGCGCTTGCCCGCGCAAAATTTCGCAACGAGCGGATGCTGCGCACGCTGATCGAGATAGAAACCGGTCTTTTGACCTGATTCCAAATCAAGCCAATACTCTACGCCCTCGATGTTTACCCAACGCGGCGCCCACGGTTGACCTGAACGTGTATGCGTCTCCAACGGCAAACCTTCGAGGCGACGTATATTAGCGTCGTTGCGGAAAATAATCTCCGCCGGCTTTAACAATTCTGCGAGCAGGTCGCTAATAACTGGGGTCATCCGATCGAGCGCGAGCGTTTGAATCTGTACGACCAGCGCATCGCCAAATTGATCTACGACCAAACCAGGTAATTCATCGGACTCCGACCATACGAGACGACGGGCTGCGCCGGGGCCACGGCGAGCGAGCGCGCGCTCGAGCGCGCCGCGTATCCATGCTGCATCCAGCGTGATGCGATTGCGGCTCAAGCGACGCCAAACAATTTGCGACTTACTATTATAAATTCCCGTGCCAATGAAACGTCCCGTCCGGTCGCGACACTCAATCGCGGTGCCGTCGTGCTCGACGCCGATCAAAGCCTCAATTTCGTTGGTAAATACCCACGGGTGACCCTGCACCACACGTGGCTTCACGTTGGCCTTGAGCTTAATCGCAGGCACGGAGGCGACTGCGGGCGCGGGAGTGACGGGTGGAATTAAGGTCATACGCCCTCGACGCTCCAAACTTCCGCGCCGGAGGCAATGGCAACCGTCGGGTTAAGTGAAAACGTTAAGCCGAGGGCGCGGGTGTAGACGGGGACTCAATAACAGCCACCGAAGCCGGGGTAGACGTCGTTTTTGGCTTGGGCTCGCCTACGAGCACACTCAGTTGCGCCTGCACTTGCACAAAGAATTCCGGGGTTAATTCACCCTTTGGCACCTGATAGAGCAATTTGGTCTTGGCGTGTTCGTAGACGTTTTTTTCGCCATCGGCGCTACGGCCCTTGGGACGCAGGACTTTTTTACGCTCTAACATGAAGGCAAGAAACTGCACCAGACGCGTATTTTCTGCGGTCGCCTCAGTTGCAGGATCTGCGAGCGCTAAAAACAGAGTCTCCGCATTGAGTTTCAAGGTCCGTTCAGTGTTTTCCCCAGCGACGCGCGGCTTGTAGGGATGCACCCAACTGCAGGCGACGAAGCCCTCCGGCGCAAACGCCTGCTTGTGGCTAGACAACAGATCGTACCGTACGATCTCGAGATTAGCGTTGCGCACGAGGTAACTCGCGACGGGCTCACCCGCGGCAAAGGTCTGCCCCGAGACAAAGCAAGCAGTAGCGAGCGGCTGCAAATTCAATTCCATAGCCTTTAGTGTTTACTCTCAGGAAGGGCGGACGCTAGCACTTTTACACCGCATGAACGGACGCCTCATCGCCATCGGCGACATCCACGGCTGCCACGAGGAATTTGCCGAACTCCTTTCGCTCCTTGAGCTCAAGGCTGACGACCGGCTCATTCTCTTGGGTGATCTCGTGAACCGTGGGCCCGACAGCCATCGCGTGATCGAACTCGCCCGCGCTCACCGCGCGATCTCGCTACTCGGCAACCATGAGCTTCGCCTGCTCAATTACCGCCGAACCCGAGACCTAAAGTACACCAAAGAGCATGATCTTGAAACCTTCGATCAACTTAGGGCGGACGATTGGACGTATCTTGAAAAAATGCTCCTTACCTACGAGGAGCCCGCCTTAAACCTTGTATTTGTGCATGGTGGATTTCTACCTGGACAACCCTGGCAACGCCAACCCGCCGAGGTCGTGACCCGTATTCAAGTCATCGATCGCGATGGCCAACCCCGCAAGCGTGCCGATGCTCCTGACGCCCCATTCTGGGCCGATCTCTGGAACGGGCCTCCCTATGTGATCTATGGTCACACGCCCCGACCCGAAATTTATAAGCTAAAATGGTCCCTCGGCCTGGATACCGCCTGTGTAATGGGCGGACATTTGACGGCGTTCATTTTACCCGAAAAGCGTTTCGTTCAGGTCAAAGCCCGGCAACGCTACTTTACATGAACTCCGCTGCGTCCGCCGACCCCCTCGCCGCCACCACACTACTTTGTATCGATGTGCAGCCGATTTTTGTTCGCGCGATCAGCGAAGGTCCGCGCGTTCAACGCCGCTGTGAATTTGCGGCTGCTGCCGCATCCGGGCTCGGCCTGCGCGTGGTGTTTACCGAGCAGGTACCCGCCAAACTCGGTGGCACCGAGCCTGAACTGATCACCGCCGCACCTAACGGCGTCACTCTAGGAAAAGACACATTTTCAGCGCTCGCAGATGAGGCCATCCGCTCGGCCGTAGCACCCGCTGAACACCTCTTGTTGTGCGGGCTGGAAACTCCCATCTGCATCTACCAGACCGCGCTCGACGCCCTCCACGCCGGCTTGCATGTGACGATTCTTAGCGACGCTGTCGGGGCCCGTCGACCCGATGACGCAGCGGCCTGTCTCGCCGCCCTGCGCCACGCCGGCGCCCATGTATTGCCCTCTGAAAGCGTATTCTACGCTCTGCTTCGCGACGTTCGGCATCCTTTTTTCAGAACTTATACTCAACTCGTAAAATCTTATGGCTGACGACGCCCTTCCCTTCTCTTCAGTTCGCGAACTAAAACAAATGGACGCCGGTGGCCGCGCCGCGTTTGCCGCGATACTGATTGTAAAAAAACTCGCGACCAAGACCGCCTCCAACGGGAATGCGTTTCTTAGCGTGGACCTTGGCGACCGTTCGGGCTCGTTTAGCTGCACTGTTTTCGGCGACAACCCCGGATTCGATGCCTTGCGCGCTGGCGGGGAAGGCTCCGTTATTCGGATCGAGGGAAAAATCGATTATTATCAAGGCCGTCTTTCTCCAAAAATCGCCCGTCTGACGATTGTGCCGGAGAGTGAACTGACCGATCCGGCGATGTTAGAAAACCTGGTCGAGGTGGCGCCCGAGGATGGAGCGACTCTTTGGACAGAATTCCAGGGTTTCATCACCGGTATCAAGCATCCGGAATTGCAAGCAACCGTGCAGGCGGTGTTCGACGAAATTGGTGATCAATTTCGTTGGTCGCCGGCCGCTGTCTCGATGCATCACGCCTACCGCCATGGCCTACTAGAACACACAACCCACATGGCTCGGGCCTGCCGTGCGTTGTTGCCGATCTATCCCGAAGTCGACGCCGACCTAGCGATGGCTGGTATTCTGCTGCACGACACCGGCAAAACCATCGAATACGAGGGCACGCTGGCCACGAAGCGCAGCCGGCGTGGCATCCTGCAAGGCCACGTTGTCCTCGGCTACCAACTGGTCCGCAAGGCTGGCCTCAAATCCAAGCTCGATGCTGAACGTCTAGAGCGACTCGAACACATTGTACTGAGTCACCAAGGCGAACCTGAGTGGGGCGCAGCCGTTTACGCCGCGGCGCCCGAAGCCGTCTTTGTTTCTATGATCGATAACCTTGATGCCAAAATGGGCATGGTGCAGCGCGCCTTGCGTCAGGCTAATGCCGAGGACGAATTCTCCGAACGTCTGCCCGGCTTGAGTTCGCAACTCTTGACCAAGCCAGTCTCGCCGTAGCGCGCCGAACTTATTGCAGATTCTGGATGATACTGACTAAGGGCAAAAACAACGCGATTACGATCGTGCCCACCATAACCGCCATGAACACAATCATGATCGGCTCAATGACAGAGGTGATGCCAGCGACGGCGTTATCGACTTCTTCGTCGTAGCTATCGGCGATACGAGTCAACATCTCAGGGAGCGCACCGGTTTCTTCGCCGACTTCGATCATACTAGTGACCATACCTGGGAAAATTGCGGTTCCCTCGAGTGGCTTGGCGACATTTTCGCCCTCTTTGACGCGGTCGTGTACACTATTAAGTGCATCGGCTACGTGCACGTTTCCACTCGTGTCGCGCGTGATCACGATCGCTTGCAGCATCGGTACGCCGCTGGCTAACAGGGTACCGAAAGTGCGCGTAAAGCGTGCAATCGTCGCCTTTAGCACGAGATCGCCGAACACCGGCAGATGAATCAGCAACCAGTCTATGGTGCGGGCGCCCAGGCGCGTGCGCTTGAACAAGCGAAATGCAAAATAAAGTCCGATCACAACACCACCGGTCAGCAGGAAATGATCGCGCATGAAATAACTCACGCTTAGCAGTAGCTGAGTGAGCAGCGGCAAGGGCTGACCTTTCAACATACCGGTGAAAATTTCCTGGAACTTCGGCACCACAAAAACCATCAGGACTGAGACAATCGTGACCGCGACGCTTGAGATGATTACGGGGTAAATCATCGCGGACTTCACTTTGCCCTTAATGCGCTCGGACTTCTCGTTGAAGACCGACAAACGTTCCAAAACCGTGCTCAAAACCCCGCCCGCCTCACCTGCCCGCACCATGTTGACATAGAGCCGGTCGAATATTTTTGGATGCGCGGCTAGACCTTCGGAAAAATTACCACCCGAGCGTATGGTGTCGGCGATCTCCTCGAGGACAATTTTGAAACCAGCACGTTTCTCCTGACGCGAGAGAACTTCTAGGCTGCGCAAAATGGGCATACCCGCTTTAACGAGGGTCGCGAGTTGACGGGTGAAAACGGTAAGGCCCTTGCTGTTGAGCACGGTACCGAAAACGCGGCGGCGCGATTTCTTGGTGGCCGCAGCGCGCAGCGCGACACCTTGAGTGGCAGACTTTGTGGTGGGCGCACCGGGCAATGGAGCCGCGGGACGAGTGGCGAGTTTTGGGGCGGTGCTCACGTGTATTTGACGACTTCCTCGATTGTGGTGTGTCCGTCGAAAATGGCGCGCAAGCCGTCGTCACGAAGCGTGCGCATACCTTCGGCGATGGCTTGTTGACGAATCTGCAGGGTCGGCGCGCGTTGAACGACCAAGTCGCGCACGGCTTCACTCATACGCAGCCATTCATAGATGCCGAGACGTCCCTTGTAGCCGGTCTGGTTGCACACGCCGCAGCCATGACCGGAGAAAAATTGTCGGTCCCCTACACTCGAGCGACTAATCCCCAGCGGACCGAGCAATGAATCAGGCGGTTCGTACGCGCTCTTACAGTGCGGGCAGATACGGCGCACGAGACGCTGTGCAAGTACGGCCTCCAAACTCGACGCGATGAGAAACGGTTCGACGCCCATATCGATGAGGCGCGTGACGGCGCCTGGGGCGTCGTTAGTGTGAAGCGTCGATAAAACGAGGTGGCCGGTGAGCGAGGCTTGGATAGAAATCTGCGCGGTCTCCAGATCGCGGATTTCACCGACCATGATAACATCAGGATCTTGGCGCAGAAAGGAGCGCAGTGCAGAGGCGAAAGTAAGTCCGACAAGGGGATTTACGGGTACCTGCATAAGGCCCTCGATCTCGTATTCGACAGGGTCCTCTGCTGTAAGAATTTTAAGATCCGGGGTGTTTACGATGCGCAGACCGCTGTAAAGCGTTGTGGTTTTGCCCGAACCCGTGGGACCGGTGACAATAAAAATGCCATTCGGCCGACGAATGATTTCGTTGATCCCGTTGAAGACATCAGGCGGCATTCCAAGCTGGGTAATGTCGAGCTGCACGGCGGATTGGTCGAGGACACGCAGCACGATACTTTCTCCGAACTGGGTGGGCAGTGTGGAAACGCGTAGATCAACTTGGCGGCCACCAAGGGTGATTTTGATGCGACCGTCCTGCGGGATGCGCCGCTCAGCGATGTTGAGATTAGCGAGAACTTTGAGGCGTGAGGTGATGGGAAGGGCGAGTTGCTTAGGCGGCGGCGCCATTTCGTAGAGCGCACCATCGATGCGGTAACGGATTTTGAACTCGTGCTCGAAGGGTTCGAAATGGATATCAGAAGCCTTGTCGCGGATGGCCTGACCAATGACGAGATTTACAAAACGGATGATGGGCGTCTGCTCCGCCATCGTCTCGATATCGTGGTCCGAGAGCTTGCTCTCGTCTTGGGTAAAATCTCCTGCACTGATTTCCTGCAGCAGCTCATCGAGACTGGCTTCGTCCTCGCCGAAATGCTGACGAATTTGGACGTCGATTTTATCGGGATCTGATAGGATGAGCCTAACACTGCGCCCGAGGGCAAAGGTAAGATCGTCAACAATGTGCGTATTAAACGGATCAGCCGCGAGCAGGTCGATGCTGACGGCATCGACGCGTAGGGGCATCACAGCATAATCACGAGCTAGCTTACCGGTGAGCGCGGCGATTGCATCCCCTGGAAACTGGGCCGGCATATCAGGCATATAATCGCACCCGACATGAGCCGCGATCCGCTCTAGAAGTGCGGATTTTTCAATGAGACCAAGGTCGACTACGACATCGGCGAGAGATTTGCCGGTGGCTTTATGTTCCTCGTTGAGTTCATCGAGCTGGGCGGGCTCGATGAGGCGTTGCTCACGGAGAAACTCGTAAATGGCGGGGCTGTGGCTGACGAACATGCGATGGGGTGACGCGTTTAAAAATAAGGACGAGGATCAGAAATTGCGCAATTTAGCGCCGCTACTGAGTAATTTTTCGTGCATGGAAATCGGGTCGTGACATTTTTCCATAGCCTCATCGGGCGATATGAGCTCGCGGTTGGCGAGGCTCAAAAGATGGGCATCAAGTGTGATCATACCTAGACTAGCGCCGGTCTGAATATCTGAGTTGATGCGGAACGTTTTATTATCGCGGATCAGTGAGGCGATGGAGGTCGTATTGACCATAATTTCGTAGGCCGCGATGCGTCCACCGCCAATTTTTTTGCATAGCACTTGGGAGATGACCGCAACCAAAGAGGAGGCTAATTGCGTACGCACCATTTCTTTAGTGCTAGCCGGAAAGGCATCAACAATGCGGTCAATGCTCTTAGCTGCGCTATTGGTGTGGAGAGCACCAAAAACCAAATGCCCGGTTTCGGCCGCGCTGATGGCAGCTTCCATTGTTTCAAGGTCGCGCATCTCACCGACTAGGATAATATCAGGATCTTGCCGCAGGGCCCGTCGAAGAGCCTCCGAGAAACTTGGTACATCAACGTGGACCTCACGCTGGGTGACGATACAGCGTTTGTGGTCGTGGAAGTATTCGATGGGATCCTCGATGGTAATGATGTGACCGTCACGAACTTCATTCATGTAGTTCACCATTGAGGCGAGTGTGGTCGTCTTGCCCGAACCGGTGGGGCCAGCGACTAAAATAAGGCCTCGCGGACGGTGGAGTAGCTCACGGATTTTATCCGGGAGACCTAGGTCGCGTAGACTATGAATTTGCGAAGGTATCTGTCGCAGCACGAGCCCCAAGTGGCTCTTAGCACGCAAGAGCGATACACGAAAGCGGGATTTCGCACCAATACTAAAACCGAAATCAGCACCGCCACAGAGCTTAAAATTAGCCTGATGCACCTCAGGGGTGATGGCCTTCATTAAGGCTTCGGTATCTGCGGGCGTGAGAGGCGGACCATCAATCGGTATCATACTACCACACACTCTGAGCGTAGGCGGTTGTCCGACTTGAAGGTGTAGGTCGGAAGCGTTTTGCTCGACGGTCAACTCGAGCAGTTCGTTGATCTCATAGCTCATTGTGAAGCGAGTGGATCGACGGTCTGCTTAACTGGAATCTCCGACGGTGATGGTGACAATTTCGTCGATGGTGGTAAGACCGGAAGTAACCTTTCTTAATCCATCTTCACGCATGGTGCGCATACCAAAGCTGCGGGCTTTATCTCGGAGCCGAGCTGAGCCGGAATTTTCGTAAATCAGGCGCTGGATCTCTTCATTGACCAAAAAGAGCTCTACTATGCTCAAGCGACCTCGGAAGCCCGTGCCGTTACAAGTGGCACAACCTGCGCCGCGCGCGAACGTTGCGGCGGCAGCTTGAGCGGCATTGATCCCAAGGGAGCGAAGTTCGCTACTGGTGGGTGTGTAGGGTTGGCGACATTTAGCGCAAATTTTACGCACAAGTCGTTGCGCTAGGGTCGCACGCAATGAGGTCGAGACCAGAAAGGGTTTAACGCCGATATCGATGAGACGCGTGACGGCGCTCGGGGCGTCGTTAGTATGCAGCGTGGAAAACACCATGTGACCTGTGAGCGAGGCGTTGATGGCGATCTCGGCGGTCTCGAGGTCACGAATTTCACCGATCATAACGATGTTGGGAGCCTGACGAAGCATCGCGCGCAGCGCCGAGGCAAAAGTCATTCCGATATCGGCGCGTACGGGCACTTGGTTAATGCCGTTGAGCTGATACTCGACCGGATCCTCGACGGTAATGATCTTACGGTCGGGCTTATTGATATAGTGAAGGCAGGAATAAAGAGTCGTAGTTTTACCCGAGCCGGTCGGACCAGTGACTAGAACAATGCCATCGGGCAGAGATATGAGACGTTCGAGCTCTTTCTGGTCGTCGCTGAAGAATCCGAGTTCAGGCAAGCCCAGTTGCAGCCCTTCTTTATCGAGAATACGCATGACGATACTTTCGCCATGCGCGGTGGGCAGTGAAGATACACGCAGATCAAGTTGCCGGCCATTCATCATGATCTGGATGCGGCCATCCTGAGGGATGCGCTTTTCCGCAATGCTGATGTTGGCCATGATCTTTAGCCGAGAAATAATCGATAGCTGCAAACGCTTCGGGGGATTCTCAACTTCGAGCAACACGCCGTCGATGCGGTAACGCACCCGAAAGCGTTTCTCCATGGGTTCGATATGAATATCCGACGCGCGACGTTGAATCGCCTCGAGGATCATCGTATGGACGAGCTTGATGACCGGGGCGTCGGCTTCCGCGTCACTTACAGTGCCCAAGCCGTTGGCCTCGGTGGTGGCGGCAATAGAGTCACCATTACCGGGAGCGGAGAGGCTATTTAATAGCTCGTCGATGGAGCCGGCGTCTTTGCCATAAAAACGATCGATGGCAGCAGTGATATCACGCGCGGTGGCAACATGGGGCTCGATGGTAAGTTTGAGCAGATGGCCAAGGCTGTCGATCGCCTCGGTATCGAGCGGATCGGCCACCGCGATGCGTAAAATTTTACCCTCATGAGCAAACGGTAGCACCTGATAACGCGCGGCCATTTCGCGAGGCACCAAACCCAACACATCGCCACCGATGCGTAGCGCGCCCAGATCGGGCGCAAGGGGCAACCCAAACTCGGCCGCCAGTAGTGCGCTGACTCGTTGCAAGTCGAGCCCGGCTTCGGCGACCAAAATATCCAGTAAGCGAGGTGGTGGCGCGGTGAGATCGGTGTGCGCCGCGAGGCTTTCACGGGCTTGCGCAACTTGAGCGTGTTTGATCAGCCCGTGCTCGAGGACGAGCTGGATCACAAAGTCATCCGCTGAATAGATTGCTGTTGAGGCTGGCAATTCTGGGAATGACGACGATGGCATGGGAAATGTTACTGGCGACTTAGACTTAGGAGGAATTCGGCGTTGGACTTCGTTTTCTTGAGTCGGGTGATGAGCATTTCCATCGATTCGATCGGACCGAGACCCTGCATTGCCCGGCGTAGACCGTAGATGCGCTGAAGCTCTTCAGGGTGATAGATGAGTTCCTCTTTGCGCGTGCCCGAGCGATCGATGTTGATCGCAGGGAAAATACGGCGTTCGACAAGACCTCGGTCAAGGTGGACTTCACAATTACCGGTGCCCTTGAATTCCTCGAAAATGATTTCATCCATGCGGCTGCCCGTATCGACGAGGGCCGTGGCGATAATCGTGAGACTGCCCGCGCCCTCGATGTTGCGCGCCGCGCCGAAGAAACGCTTAGGTTTCTGAAGGGCGTTGGATTCGAGACCGCCGGACATGGTTTTACCGCCGCTACCTGAGAGCGCGTTGTAAGCGCGAGCGAGGCGGGTGATGGAGTCCAAGAGGATGACGACGTGTTGACCTTGCTCGACGAGACGGCGGGCCTTTTCGCCTACCATCTCCGCGCAGTGCACATGGCTCTCGGGGGTCTCATCGAAGGTGGATGAAACGACTTCGCCTTTGGTGTGGCGTTTGAAATCGGTGACTTCTTCCGGACGCTCGTCGATGAGTAACAAAATCAACTTCACCTCAGGGCTGTTCGCTGAGATGGAGTTAGCGATGTTCTGCATCAGCACGGTTTTACCGGTGCGGGGAGGCGCTACGATGAGGCCACGTTGGCCAAAACCGATCGGGGTAAGAATATCCACGGCGCGCATCGAGACGTCTTTAGCAACTTCCTCGGATTCGAGTAAGATGCGCTTGAGCGGGTAATACGGCGTGAGCTCTTCGAAGGGTGTGACGTTGGCGATCGCCTCAGGCGCAAGGCCCATAACTTTATCGACGCGCACGACGGCAGGGCAACGATCGCCACTCTGCGGTGCTTGCACGAGAACTTCGACCTGATGACCACGTTTTAGACCGTAGCGATTGACGAGGCTTTCAGGTAAATACGCGTCATCGGGATAGAGGCGGTAATTACCTTGGGCGTGCACAATGAATGCACCGCGAGCCGTCACATCAATATAGCCGCGCTCGAGAATGGGGCGCTTAGCCGCAGCTGCGGCTTCAAAAATTTGCGCCTGTAAGGTACGCCGATTGGGCGCGCCCTCGATGGTGATACCCTCACGGCGAGCGAAGGCGGTGAGTTCGGCCAAGGTTAACGTGTAGAGATCATCCAGCACCAACGGTTCGCCACCGCCGGAGGAAATTTCCGTAGCGAGGGTATCGAGTTCAGCCAGATTGGTGAAACGTGAGGGATTCGGCAGATCGCCGAAAACTTGTGGCGAAGCGGGAGGAAGAGGCTGCGGCGGATGCATCGGGCCAGGCCCGCCTCCACCGTGGCCACCAAAACCACCACCACCATGGCCGCCGGGGCCGTTGGGTTGCCAAGGACCGCCGCCGTTGCGACCACGCTTACGTTTATTGCGTTTCCAGGCATCGCGCCCCTGCCATTCGCCGCGGCCACCGCCACCGCCTTGGCCCTGGCCGCTGTAGCCGCCTTGGCCACCCTGCCCCTGCCCGCCTTGATTCCAACCGCCGCCGGATGGACCAGCGGATTGATCCACATTTTGAGGTGCGCCTGAATCGCTCGAGGTTCCTTGGCCATCGTGGTAGGATTGCTGGGGCGAGGATTGACTGGACGAAGCATAATCTGGGTCGGAATTCGTCGGAGAGGAATCACCATAAACCGCCGCAGGCGCTACAGGGGTTGGAACAAAAATCGGTGCCGGCGGCGTCTCACGCGGAGCGGGTGCGCTTTCGCTGAAAGACAACTCAGCGTCAGCGGTTTTTACTTTGGCGGTTTTTTTACCGCGTGGAGCAACCGTACGCTTGGTTTTTTTAGGTGCAGCAGCTGCAGAATTTGCGGAGGACGAGGAATCGTCGTCGTTCTTAGGAGGAAGAGACATGTGAAAGTAAAAGGCAGGGAGCCGCGCGGGGCTAGGGAGTAAAAAATTTGAGCTTTAGCGTCGACCCGGGAGCGAAGCGACAAACGTGTCGATCTGGACTTGGAGAAAAGCGGCAGAGCCGTCGTTCCACATGACCCTATCGGCGAGTTCGATTTTCCGCGCCAAAGGCAGTTGCTGGGAGATGCGTTGTCCAGCGAGTTCCCGCGAAAGGCCGCGTTGCTCCAGTCGGACAAGTTGCAGCTGAGGAGAACAGGCGACACACACCGTGAAATCAAACCAATTTTCCAACGATTGCTCGAAGAGCAGCGGCACCTCAAAGACCCAATCGGCTTCAGGTTGCTTAGCCAACAATCGCCGCCATTCCGCAAATAATAACGGATGGGTCAACTGCTCCAACCATTGACGTTCAGCTACCTGCGCAAACACCCGCGCAGCAAGCGCGGCGCGATCCAGCATACCCTCAGCCGAGAACACCGTTGGCCCATATCGAGCCCGCAACTGCGCGAGCACCTCCGGCGCGGTTAAAATCAACTCACGGATTTGCGCATCAGCATCTACCCGCTGAAAGCCATGTAGCTCAAAGCCTTTGGCTGCGGTGGACTTCCCGCACCCCATCCCACCGGTTACACCCAAAATCATAGGACCACCCCGTTTAAATGCGGATTTGAGATCACTGCGCTTAGTTGCAAATGGCTAATCATAACAATGAAGCTGCGGCGCGGGTTCGGGAGCAAGTAATACGCTAGAATTTGCGAGCGTAGTGCAATTGACACGAAAAATCTGATTCCTGGGACAAAAACTTACCAAGAGCTACAGGGACAGCCGCCTGACACGCGTGCCGGCGGTTGAACGCTGCATCATTGTGCACCGACGCGACGGGCTTAAAAAAACATTGCCTCACTGAGCGCGTTTTCGGGTGCGAGCAGGCTCACGGCCGCGTGTAGCTCCGTGCGCCCACGGCCAAAATCTGCCTTAAAAATCGCTGCTCCCGAGGCTACATCGCCATGCCAAGCAAAAGACTTTCCATCCGTATATTTAAAATGAACGAGCAAGGTTTCAGCCGAAGTTAACGTCGAGGCCATCAGAGAATAAACGGCCGTGGTATCACCACAATGCCCCAGGCGATCACGCAGCCACTGCAACAAGACCCGGCCCTCAGCGCTAAACGCAGTTCCATAGCCAACGGCGACACTCTGTAAACCCTCACGCAAAGTGGACGTGGGATAGCGGCTGAGGAATTGACCGAGCGATTGGCGAACGGGCAGTAGACGCGCGTAAACTAGATCACGCAAATTCTCACGGCGAGGCCAGGCATAGGTAAGCGCATCGCTGGGAGCGATTGAACTGTCGATTAATACCCGCCGCGCCCGCGTGAGTAGGTAACGGTAATCGGCCATGCGCGAGGTATCGGCGAAGCGATGGGCCCAATAATAAATTGGCAGATCGGTCGAAAGACAGATCGAAACTTGGTTCTCCAAAAAAGCACGGGCCGAGCGCGCGTAACTTAGGATCACAAACTCACAGCAACGCGTATCGCCCTTAGATTTACCGACATGACATTCGCCGTAGATTTTGGCGCGAATTTCCGTCACCCCTTCGTCTTCACGTAGGGGACATAAAACTACGACTCGGCAGGGATAACGATGCGAGAAGCGTACGACCGTTTGAAATTGAGTGACGGCGTCATCGACGTCCGAATTAAGACCTAGATGCAGGACAAAATTAACCTGCGTCGCTTTGGCATCGTCTGAGGCAGGCGCAGCGCCACCACTCGAAGCGGTTTCCGCCCACATCTTGGCTAGCTCTTTACTGATGGAGCTGACGGGTACTTCGATACCAGGCAGCGCATTAAAAATCGAAGGCATGTGCGTGCGCTTAAGGCTGACGCCATGCGTGCTGCTTGGCGGCAAGAAGCGCATCTGCGCTGGCGGGGCCCCAAGAGCCTGCGGCGTAAGCGTCCATGCCTTTAGCACCTTGGGCTTTCCAATGCTCGAGCACAGGGGTGTAAAGTTTCCAGGAAGTTTCGGCCTCGTCGCCGCGAATAAAGAGCGTGCCATCACCAATCATCGCATCGAGCACAAGTCGCTCGTAAGCCTCGGGGGTATTGGAGCCAAAGGTGGTGGCGTAACGGAAACTCATTTTTACCGGCTGAGTGCGTGTCTCGAGACCAGGAATCTTGGTATTCATGATCAGGCTCAAGCCTTCGTCAGGTTGAATCTGAAACGCGAGGGTGTTGGCCGCGAGGTCGAAGCCGCCGTCTTTAGAAAACAAGGTGCCTGGAGGACGCTTGAAATTGATCGCGATTTCGGAGACGCGACGAGCCATGCGTTTGCCGGAGCGCAGGTAAAACGGGACGCCTTGCCAGCGCCAATTATTGATTGAGAGGCGGATACCTGCGTAGGTTTCCGTCGCTGATTGGGCCGCGATCCCTTCTTCTTGGAGATATCCTCGGACGGCTTTACCACCCATCAAGCCGGCGGCATATTGCGCACGCGCGACGTCGCCGTCGGGCCCGAGATTGAGGGGTTGGATGGCTTTGAGTACTTTGACTTTTTCATCGCGTACCGCTTCTGCGTCCATCGAGCCAGGCGGCTCCATCGCAGTGAGCGCTAGCAGCTGCATCGTGTGATTTTGAATCATATCACGTAGGCAACCGCTCTGTTCGTAATAACCGCCGCGGGTACCGACGCCGACTTCTTCGGCTACGGTGATCTGGACGCTATCGATGAAGTTGCGGTTCCACAGCGGTTCGAAAATAGCGTTACTGAAACGCTGCACGAGCAAGTCTTGGACGGTTTCTTTACCGAGATAGTGATCGATGCGATAGACTTGATGCTCGGCCAACACCGAGCGAATCGTGACATTGAGCTCGCGGGCTGACTCGAGGTCTTTGCCGAAGGGTTTTTCGATAATGACTTTGGTGTGGTGGGGTTGACCGAGGTATTTGCGGGCGAGACCACTGGCACCGAGATTGAGTAAGATCGAGGCGAAGACCGAGGGCGGAGTAGAAATATAAAACAGCGTCTGAACTTCGCGGCCGATTTTTTTCTCGATGGCCGCAATGTGGGTAGCGAGCCGATCGAAGGCCGCTTTCTCATCGTAGCCACCGGCAACGTACGAGGTATTGGCAGCAACCCGGGCCCAAACATCAGCGTTTAGTTCGCGGCGGGAAAATTCCTTAATGGCATCAGTAGCAAGCGTGCGAAATTCTTCGTCCGGAATCGCTTTGCGGCCGTAGCCGACCAGAAAGAAATCTGCCGGCAACAGGTTGTCGTGCCCTAAATTATAAACTGCCGGAATCAGTTTACGCGCCGTAAGATCGCCCGAGGCGCCAAAGATAACGACGACGGTGGGCGGGGCACCCCGGTGCTTACTGAGTCCCTGCAGGAAAGGATGACGCGGAGAATCGGCCATAACGTTTTTGAATTTGTCGGCGCCGCCGGAGTGTGAGGCAAGTGAAATGCTGTAAACCGGCGCTCCATCATTTACGAAAACCCCCAAGCCAAAAAATATTCCAGGAAGTGAGGCGCGTTTTGCTAATACTAAATCGAAATGGGCCCTCGCGCGATAGCCTAACAGCCGAGATATCAAAAGGTAACAGGCTCTACATGGTCCCCCTTGCCCTTGGGGCCGCCCCTACTCCCCATATCTTTCTATAATGCCTAGTGTTGGTCGCAAGTTAGGGGGCAACAGGGCTGACATCACGCACACAGCGAAAGCCGACGTGATTGCTGCCTGTATCGACGGCGCCCTTACCTCTGGTACCGACCATGTAACGCGTGCAATATTGATCGGTGCACAAGTAAGAGCCGCCGCGTTGCACGCGT
This sequence comes from Opitutia bacterium, assembly GCA_947458705.1. Lineage (GTDB taxonomy): Bacteria > Verrucomicrobiota > Verrucomicrobiia > Opitutales > Opitutaceae > Tous-C4FEB. The sequence goes on from CANHAH010000020.1 coordinate 15,846, forward strand.
TTCGGCATGCCAGGTTCTTGCGGATCGAAGCTTTCCGATTCGGCTGGGCCACGTGGATCGCGCACGACACCGCCGCCGGCAGCGCTTTGCGCGCGAGCGTAACCATCGGGTCGGTACCAATCCGAACACCATTCCCAGACGTTGCCGGCCATATCGTGGAGACCATAAGCATTGGCCGGAAATGAAGCGACGGGAGCAACACCCATAAATCCATCGTCTTCGGAATTTTTGTGAGGGAAAGCGCCTTCCCAAATATTCGCCATCCAGCGACCGTTGACGGTGAGCTCATCACCCCACGTGTAGCGCGCGCCGGTGAGTCCGCCACGGGCCGCGAATTCCCATTCGGCTTCGGTGGGGAGACGTTTGCCAGCCCAAGCGGCGTAAGCAGCCGCATCCACGTAAGCAATGTGCAGTACAGGGTCTTGGTCATGGCCGACAATAGTGCTATTGGGACCACTCGGGTGACGCCAATCCGCGCCGGGCACGTAGCGCCACCAGCGCAGGGCGTTGTCTAGGGGTACGGCTTCGCGCGGTGGAGAAAACACGACGGAGCCAGGCACTAACTGATCGGGTGTCGCGCCAGGATAGTCTTCCGCTCGGGGTTTGCGTTCGGCAAAGGTGATGTAGCCAGTGGCCGCGACGAAGCGCGCAAACTCGGCGTTAGTCACTTCGGTGCGATCCATCCAATAGGGCGCAAGAGCGACGCGATGCACAGGCCTGGCATCATCCATGGGTTCGTTGCCACCGCAGAGATCCGCGCGGGGATCGGTGCAGCCCATGGAGAATTCTCCGCCGGGGATCCAGACCATGCCATTTGGGGCGGGCTTAGGCACTGGTGTGGTCGTGGGTACGGTGGGCAGAAAACGATCGGCAACAGGCGCGGCGGTTGCGGAGGGCTTGCGCGCCAAAAACGCGGGTTGGGCGCTCGCGGTGAGGCAGGCAAAAACAAGAACACAGCCCGCGAGCTGTCGCAGAAATTTCATCATATTGAGTTAGCCAACACCAACCGAGGCGCGCTCCGAGCTCAAGGATCGACGTCGTATACTTCGACAAGACCTATGCCGGTATTGTTCGTGGTACCTACGCCGCTGAGTTGGACGGTGTAGGAACCAGGGGCTAGCATTATGATGATGGCCGAGTCGGCACTGCCGTTAGCGAGCGGGAAGGCGCCCGCGGCCGTGCTGGCCGAGGCGATATAGGCGGCATTGTCACCGCTAGCCCAATTATCGTTGGAGGCGAGGGTCGCGCCGGAGGCGTTAAGAAGTTTCAACTGAGGATCAGGCAACACAGCGTTACCGAGACCGAAGTTGCGGAGAGTGGGGCCGATACCGCGCACAAGAATGCGCCGAGAGACGGTGCCGTTGACGACAAAACCGGCGATGAGAATATTTTCACCGGTGCCGACATTAGCACGCGTAGATAGGTTGATCGCTTTGGGCCCGGTGAGGCCGGTGCTGGCGTCGTAAACCTCTACGAGGGCAACACCGTTGCCATTAGCGGCGCCACGGGCTTGTACCGTGTAGCTACCGGCATTAAGCGTGGCGAGAATGGCGGAGTCCCGGGAATTGGCTGGAAGCGCAAAGGCACCGACCCGAGTTGTTGCTTGGTTGATCGAAGTCACGGCTGCAGCGCCACCTGATTGGGTGCCCCAGTTATCGTTAGTCTGGAGAATTTTCTGAGTGGAATCGAGAAGATCGAGGCTTGGATCAGCCAAAAAGCCAGTGATACCGAGCGAGCCGAGGCTCGGGCCGACGACACGGATTAACATCTGTTTGGTACCAGTACCGGTAACGACAAAGCCCGCGGTGAGGATATTGGCTCCGTTGGCTGCGACGCCGCGTGAGGCGATGTTGGCCAAGCGGGTAGGCGCCGTAGAAAGAGCAAGAAGAGCCGGATCGCTCGTGGCCGTGCCGGCACTGGTCGAGACAACGACGGAGTAGTTACCAGCCTGAGCGGTGGTCACATTACTCAGGTAGAGATTTGGACCCGTAGCACCCGTGATAGGAGAACCATTTTGCAGCCATTGATAACTAATCGGCGGAGCGCCGATGGCCTCGACCGAGAAGATCGCACCGGAGCGGGCAGCGATGGCGAGGGGCTGTGGCTGTTTGGTGATGGTGACGTAGCGATAAGTGTAGAGATTATCGCTCAAGCAGGCCCCAGCGACCGCCGTAAGATCGGATAAAGCGGCGAGCGTACCGATGCGGGCGGCAACTTGAGAGGGAGTGGAGACGGTGTTGGTCGAGAGCGCGGCTTCCTGCGGTGTGAGAACCGTGGGGCGGTTGAGTTGGTAGTAGAGTGCGGCGGTGCGACCGAGATTGATGAGAGCGGTGTTGCCGGAATTATTGAAGGTGATGAATTCGGCGATGGCCGTGGGTAGACCGGCGACTTGGTAACCGCGACCAATGCCGAGCGAGGCGTTAGAAGTGTCATTGCTCATGAAGCGCAAGACATCGAGTTGAGAGGGAGCGGAGAGGCCAGCAGAGGCTCGGAGACGAGCGAGGAACGTCGAGGCGGGCAGAACGCTGTTTGGGTTATCCAGCAGTGCGACGGTGGGAGTAGCGCCGTATTTTATGAAATATTCGGCGGAATTAATGATCGAATTACAGACGGTGGCGAGGTTACCACGGGCGTTGAAGATCGTAGTGTAATTGGTCGAGGTAGGCCATTGACCCATGAGTAGCCAGTAAGCGGATAGGGCGTTGGCGATGTTGTTAAAATTGGCGTTATTGTAAGCGCCGTTGTTGGTGGCGATGGCTGAGGCGAACTGGGCGCGGGTGATAGCACCGCTAGCAAACTGTGCCTGGAATGCGGCAAGTTGCACGGCGTTAGGCGTAGCGTTGGAGATATCCGTGGCGGTCTGCAAAATGTAGGCCGTGTCGTCTAGGAGGGGGTTATTGGGCAGAACCTTGAGTGCAAGGTTGCTAGAAACAGCGGTGTTGTTAGTGTTATCAGTAGCTACCGCGTAGACCGTGAAGTTACCAGAGGTGGTCCCAGGGAAGGTCGCCGCAAAGAGCGGGCCTGTGGTGCTCGTCGCTAAAAGTGCGCCGTTTGAGTAATACTGAACTTGCGTAATGGTACCATCAGCGTCGGAGGCCGTGGCATTCAGGGTGGCACTCTGGTTAAAGGCGATCGTCGTAGGCGTCGCAGTTATCCGTACCAGTGGGGATGAACTGGTCGAGGTGGCGATCGCTTGATTAAGAATGGCGGTAGCAGCGGCGTTGCCGGAATTATCGCGCGCGATGGCTTGGACTTCGTAGGTGCCCGCCGTGAGGCCGGCGAAACCGGTAGTGATGCGCCAGATGTTGGTGAGTTGCTGGCGCTCCGCGAAGCCGATGCTATTGCGATTGAGGAAAAACTCTACGCTTGAGACAGAACCATCACCATCGGTGGTCGTAATCTGGTAGTTGACGGTGGAGGAGGTCTGCGCTGCGCCGATGACCGTTATAGCCGAGACCAAGGGAACATTGCCCAAGGCGTTGATCAGTTGAACGGTGCGTTTTTCAGTGCTGGTGGTGCTGATCGTGCCACCGGCGAGGCTGGCCGTGGCCGCGATGGTATAAGTGTCGGCCGTGGCATTGGTGAAAATGCCGCGGTAGGTAGTGGTGGTGCCGACGCGAGTCGCGGTGATGGATGGGACCGTGCGGCCACCACTCCCGGAGACCGTGAACTGGACCGTGGGGGTGAGCGTTTGGTCGGCGAGAGTGACCGTGGCTTCGAGGTAGGTCGGCGCCCCAGCGGTGGTAACCGTGGTGTTATCCACGGGACGGTTGAGCGTGACGACCGGTGCGGCCGTGGCCGTCACGGTGAGGGTGACCACGTTGGAAATGCTCGTGTTGCCGGTGTCGTCGGTGACCGAGACAAAAAGTCGGTAAGAGCCAGCAGCCGTGGGCGTAAAATTAAACGTAGCGACGCCGCCATTGGTCGGGTTGGCCTGCGCTCCGCCCGAGGTAACGCCGTTAGAGTAAAGCTGGATGGAAGCAACATTGCCGTCGGTGTCGACGGGTTGCGCGAGGAGCTGGAAGGTGTTGCCTTGCGCGATGGTGGTACCGCCGTTGGCTGCGACGACGATCGTCGGCGGGGCGCTGGAGGACGGATTCACCGTGAGGTTAACGAGGGCTGACTGCGTCTGGACGCCGGTATTGTCACGGGCTATAACAAAAAGTTGGAGCGGGTAAGCGTTATTGGCGTTTGGAGTGACGGTCGTGTAATCAAAAGTACCGAAATTATAGACGAGTCGGTAAAGATTGCCCGTGGTGGTCTCGCGGACGCCGGCGCCGGCGCGGGTGACATTAACTCCATCGGTGAGGAAAAATTCTACGCTCGCGATCGTGAAGGTGGTGTTACCGGGTGCGACTGTAGCAACAAGGTTGGCGGTCGAGAGGGTTTGCAGACCCAAGCCAGGGATGGGGTTGACGGCGACGCCAGAGACAACCGGAGGCGGCGTGGTAAGCGTGGCGACGTTAACATAGGTCGGGTTGGAAGTGGTGCTAAGAGAATTAGTGTCAGTGACGCGCGCGGTGACTTGGCCAACACCAAGTTGAGCCGTAGTCGGCGTCCAAAGCAGTGAATACGAGCTACCATTGGCGACCGTAGGTGAGGTACGACTGCCAACAAGATTACCGCCAACAAAGAATTCGACCAGCAGCACGGTGGCGCCACTACCGCCCGTAGCGGTGGCAGTAAGCGTGAGCGGTGTACCCGGCGTCGCACGCGTGGGTGAAACCACGGTGCCGGTTGGTGCGGTCAAGGTAACCGTAGGATTAGTGAAGGCAGCGGTGACCGTGGCGGCGTTTGAAACCTTAGTGTTGCCTCGATCATCGGTGGCGATCGCTTCGATGCTGTAGGTGCCCTGGGTCGCTGGGGTAAACGAGCCGGTGTAGGGCGAGGCGGTAACCGGATTACCAACAGCGGCGCCGTTGGCGTAGAATTGAACACTCGAGATGGTACCACCGACGGATTGAGCCGTGGCCGCGAGGCTCACCGCAGTACCGGGAATTGCAGTGGCGCCGTTGGCGGGGTTGATCAACAAAACGGTGGGAGACTGGCCCACGGCGGAAGTGACCGTGAGCGTAGTCTGTGCATCGCGCGTGAGGCCGGCGTTATCCGTGGCGCGGGCGAGCAATACGTAGGAACCTGTACTCGAGGGTGCGACGTATTTGTAGACGTAAGGAGCCGAGGTTTTGGTATCGACCTTCGTGCCATCGATGTAGAACTCCACTTTCACGATCGCCCGACCGGCGCTGGGCGTGACGGTCGCAAGCGCATAACGCGTAGCACCCGAGGGCAACGTCGTCGCAGGCGCTGTGCCCGGCGAAAGGCTCAAACTTATCGTCGGAGCAGCCGCGTCGGTTACTGTTACCGTGTTGGTGGAAGAGGAGACGACCGTGCCGAGGGAATCCGTGGCGCGAGCGGTGATCGAATAGGTGCCGGCCGCGCTGGGTGTCCACGTGGATGTGTAGGGCGAACTGGTGATTGCGGAGCCGATAATATCTCCATTGGCGTAAAACGCGACCTGACTGATTGTAGCTCCGGTGCCCGCTGAGGCCGTAGCAGTGAGCGTCACCGGCGAGCTGACAGTGGCCGCAGCATTATTGGCAGGAGCCGTAAGACTGACGCTGCTCGCGGTGGATACAGTGACTGTTACCGCGGAGGAGGTGACCGTGACATTGTTGGTGTCGAGCACCTTTGCGGTGAGCGAATAATTACCTGAGCTCGTGGGCGTCCAACTTATGCTGTAGGGTGAGCTAGTGACCGTACCTATGACGGTACTACCTTGTAAAAATTGCACCTGAGCAACTGTCGCACCGGTACCAGCCGTAGCCGAGGCTGTCACAGTTGTAGCGGAATTAAGCGGAAGGACAGCACCGAGAGCCGGAGCCGAAATTGAAACCGTGGGGGCGGCTGCGCCAACCGTGACATTGACCGTCGAGGAAGTGACAGTCGTTCCAGCTGAATCCGTGGCCCGCGCGGTCAACGCGACCGCACCTACCGCACTCGGTGTCCAAGTAGTCGTGAAAGGCGATGATGTAACCGCGGAACCAACTTGGGTGCCATTAGCAAAAAATGAGACTGAGGAGATGGTTGAACCGCCGACTGGTGTGGCACTGGCCGTCATCGTGACCCCTGTCCCGACGGTAGCAGTCGACCCACTGGAAGGCGCCGTCAACGACACCGAAGTTGGGGTCACGGCTGTAACAGCTATACCACTCGAAGTTACAGTGGTGCCGGCAGAGTCGATTACCCGAGCCGTGAGCGTATAATTACCCGCCGCGGAAGGAGTCCAACTCACCGAGTAAGGCGACGTCGTGACGGTTCCAATCGTAGTTGCAGAGCCGCCCGAAGGCGTGACCAAAAACTGCACTTGAGCGACCGTGATGCCACCATCTGTTGAAGGAACGGCGGTAATTGTTACGGCGGTGCCGACGTTCACTACGGAGCCCACGGTAGGCGCCGTGATCGAGATCGTGGTAGCGGCGTGCGCGTAGCCGACGGCCATCAACGCAAACGCGGCGGCAACCCAACGGCGGAAAAACACTGGGGCAGCGGACGGCGCACCGCACAGCGGGCGCCCTACCTCGGAAGAAGTCGTGGTCATGGGCTGGTCTCCGGGGGTTAAATTATTTGTTACCGTCACGCGTGCGGCCTTCGGCGCTGGCGGGAGTCACGATGGTCGGATTCTGGAAGAGCGAATTAGCAGGTGTGCTCTTCAAGTTCTGTTTTTTGGGCGAACCACCGGGGCTGACGAGATTGGCGGTCACGAAGATGAGCAAGTTGCGCTTTTGCGAACTTTCGCCCTTGGAGCGGAACAGACGGCCGACCAGTGGGATGTCACCAAAGAACGGCACCTTGTCATTGACCTTCTTAACTTCTTCGCGCGTGAGGCCGCCCATAACAAGCGTAGCGCCATCCCAGATTGTGACCTTGGTCGTGATCTCGCGCACCGAGAAAATCGGCTGATAAAAACCAGGAGGTACGGTAACGGTGGTACCAGAAGAAATCGCGATGCTGGGGCCGCCGTATTCGACGAAGCCTTCGAACTCGGTAACTTTGGGATTCAAATCGAGACTGATGGAGTAGTCGTCTTCTTCGACCGTGGGCGTAACCTTCATTTCGACGCCGACGTTGCGCGAGGTGAACTGTTGGGGCGTTCCCGCGGTGATGGTAACGCCCGCGCCACCGGTACCCGTGCCGCTGGAAGAACCAACTTGGCTCTGGATTTCACCGTAGCTTTGCGGATAACGCATCTCTTGCGCGACGACGATGTTGGCTGGGTTGCCAGAAAGTACGGTGACTTTGGGCGAGCTAAGCAGATCGCTGCCTTGTTTTTGAGAGAGCGCACGAATTGCGGCTGTGACATCAAATTCACCAACGAAGCCTGTAATGTTGGCCAGCGCGGCAGCGGTCGAGCCGAGAGAAACACCGCCGGGAATCGTGGAGGGCGCAATGGGCACAGTTAGGTTGGGTCCGCCGCTGGCTGCGGTGGAACTGATCGTGAGCGCATTACCGTTGGAAGTGCTCGGAAATGCGCCGGCAAGTGACCGATTCACACTGTCTGTGGCATACGTCTCACGGGGGCTGAAGACTTGGCGTCCATTGCTATCAAGGATGGGTGCACCCGTAGTGGGATTGATCTGCGCGACACCACGGCGTGACATGTTCCATTTTACGCCGAGTTCTTCCAGAGCGCCTTCTTGGACTTCCATGAACTTAGACTCGATCTCGACTTGGCGGACGTCGTTATAACGAGAAAGGATATTGCGGATGCGTTCGACGTTGCGCGCAGTCTGAGTGACGATAATCGCGGAGCCATCGTAAGCGAGGCTGCTGCCCTCAACCGTGAAACTCACGCCCGCTTGTTGGAGGAAGCTCTTCATTGAACCGGCTTCACCGCCGGTGACGGTCACGCCTTCAGTGGGCGCCTCGGATTTGCCGGTGCCACCGATGCCGGTCATGCGGAGCACCGTGGCGCGCGTGATGGGGAAAAAAGCCGTCTCGAGGTTGCTCGTTTCTCCACCGGGACGCACGACGACGGCATCAGCTTGGACCTCATATTGGTAACCAGCGGACTCGGTAACGAAGTCTAGGATGCGCTTAAGCGATGCGTTGCGAAGCGTGAGGGTAACGGCCGGGGTTTTATTGGAAGGATCGATGAGGACGATATTGGCGCCTTTATTGCCGATGCCGGTGGTGTCGTATTCTTCGGAGGCGGCGCTCAGTGCAGCGACGACTTGACCAATCTCAGCGCGGGTGAAGCTAACGTTGGGCAGAATGATGTCGTTGAGTTTTTTCTGAAGCGGGGCGGTCGCCGCGGTGGCGGCATCGTCACGGGTGCGCTCTTGGTAAATGCCAGGACGCTGCCAACCTTTAGCGACTTCTTCGAGCAGTTGGGTGCGGGTTTTTTCGCGATTCAGCGCTCCGGTCTCGGCTTTTTCTTGGGCGATGCGGAGAAGGAAACCCTTGGCGACAGTATTGTCAGGTGATTGGGCTTCGACCGCGCGGAAAGTGCTTTGAGCTCCGTCGATGTCGCCGGCGACGTATTGGGCGCGTCCTTTGGCGATGAGCTCGTTCGTAGCGGCACGTTCAGCGAGGAAGGAGGCATCAACGCCAGGATTCGCCGGTGAATCGATTTTGCGAGCGGCGGTGGACTCGGCACGCTCAGCTTGGCGATTCAGACCAGCGAGGCGGGTGTTGGAGGGTTCGAGTTCGCTAGCGCGAGCGAGTGAGGCACGGGCGCCGGAGGCGTCACCTTGGGCGAGTTGAGCCTGGGCTTGGTCAAGTAGAATACTGGCTTGGTCGCGCTTGAGTTCGGCGATGGTTTTTTGGGTGAGGCCATTAGCCGGGAGCGCGGCTTGAGCGGCTTGGAGCGTGGCAAGGGCTTCAGCATACTGGCCACTGGCGGCTTGGGTCCGGGCGGCGGCGCGCTGGGTGGTGGCGTTAGCGAGAGCGGTCTTTATACGGGCGGATTCAGCCGCGACAAGGGCGTCGGCCTCAGCTTCGGCGGAGGCAGTTTGCGCGACGAGTTGACCCATCGGCAGTGCATGGGTCAGCGCTAGGGCGGTGACGAACAGGCAGAGGAGCGATGGGGCGAGGGACTTGGATTTCATGGCAGGAAAAAAGATTAGGGTGAAAGCGGAGCGGTTTCAGTGGGGTCGAAGCGAAGGGGTATGGTGCGGCGCAAAGGTGCAGCGAGATCGGGTGCGGTCTTAGTGACCTCAATGGTGGCGGGATCCGTTGCAATGCGCTCGATGCGGTAAGTAATAGCGCCGGATTTAATCGTATCGCCGGCGAGGACTTCGCGTGGGGCGGTCTCACCTTCGAGGGCGACAAGGCCGAAGACATTTCCGGTGAACTGGCGTTCACGTTGTGTGAGTGTGAGGTCGCGTTTGGCGCGTAGATCGTGAATCGTGGCGGTGGCGACGCGTTGGCTGAAATTGGTGCTTTCGGGGATGACGATGGACTCGGAGCGTACAGTGAAGGCTTTAATTTCGAGCGCGAGATCGGCAACGCGGTGTCCCGCAGAAGCAAGAAACACCTCACCCGTGCGCCGGTTCTCAAAAATACCTCGGGCCTCTCCTGCTCCTCCGACATAACCAATCAGTTGTAAGCGAAACGGCTCAGGCCGCACGCTCACCAGTTCCAAACCCAAGGGCGCTTCGGCGGCTTCATCGCCGGTGAGCGGCGCTGAGACTGCGAATTGGCGAGTGCGAGTGTTGTAGAAAATCTCCGGCGGGGTAAACAAATCATACAACCAATCGCGCCCGCGCGCTAAAGCGCTAGGAGACTCCCAAACAGTGTTTTTCACCATGGGTGCATCGACGCCCACAGGAACGTAGGGCGCGGCCGTCAGCACAGGTTGCATTAAAGTGGCTGAAGATTGAGCGCGCCAAGCAAGTCCGACGAACACGGCTGATGAGACCACGAGCAAAGAGGCCGCGAGGATTAACAGGGTTCTTGGAGAGGGCGACGCGCTCATGGGGTGGCAGCCACAACGGGAGTTACTGGAGCGAGCTCGACGTACTCTACAGTGACGGTGAATTTGGAAATAGATTTGGCCACGAGAGGAGCGATCGTAGCAACTGGTTTGGCGGCCTTGACGACGGGCGCAGAGAGCACGATGGAAACCGCGGGAGCGAGGGGTTGAGGTGCCAAGGCAGCTTCTTCAGCGGGCGCAGCCACCATATCTTCACCCGCAGCGGGTTCCACTTCTACTGAGCGCACGATGATAGGGAGCTCAAAGCTGGCGAGTTGATTAAGTAAAGCGCGTAAGGCTGCGGTTTGTCCGGTGAAAATAAGACGAAAACCGGAGACTTCCACGAGACCAGGCGCCTGCGCAGAGAGGCGGGCATCCAGATCGAAATAATCCGGCGAGAGCGTAGTGGAACTTTCCAAAGGAGCTGGTGGAGTGGCGGCGGGATCGGCCGCCGCGGCCGCGAGCGCTTCGTTACGCGCTTTGCGCTCGTCAGCGTGGAGTGGACGTTCGCGCTGGACGGCGAGGAGTGCGCGGGGACGTGCGGCGAGAAGCGCATCAACGAGATAATTGGCGACGAGACGCTGGCGAAACACCGGCTCAATGAGCGCGGTTTCGGGACCTTCATTGGCGTACAACGAAAAACCAAAATGAGCGGCGCCTGATCCGATCTGTACCCCTTGTTTTTGCGCTAAGGCGCGCGATTTAGAAACAAAGGTCGCGAGGTCAAAAAACGCATCTGTGCGCATGGCAGGCGGCTTAGTAGCAGCAAGACGCGCAGCGCCGGGACCGCGGCCACGGAGCTCGGATTGCATGGTGGCGAGGGCGCGTTGAGCACGGTTGAGATCAGCCTCGATCATCGTGGCGGTTTCACGCGAGGGCGCGGGGGCAGCGTCGGCCACCGCTTGAATTTGCGTGCGGACGCGGGCGAGTTTTTGTTCGGCCGCGCGGACCGCGTAGGCTCGCTCCCAAATGCACCACGCTTCGCCAACGGCGAGGAGCCCTAAAAGCGCGAGGGCGAGGTTAAAAAAATTGAGTTTCTTGAACGACATGGCGGGGACGTCCGGGCTTAGAGAGGGCGGCGAGGGTTCACGACGAGCGTGAAATCAAAACGCAAGAGTCCGGGTTGTTTGGTGTCGAAGCGTTCGTTTTCGACGGCGGCGATGAATGGTGATTCAGTGAAGCCAGCGATGAGTTTTTTGACGCGCTCGTTGGATTCTTGGCTTACTTCGGAAACAGGGTTAGCGACATCAAGCAAACGGCCAGAGAGCATAAGTTTGAGCGCGGGGGCGGGCGCGGGCACAGCGGAATCAGCGGCCGGTGTGGCGCTAGAAGAATCTAACGAGGCGGAGGGAACGATTTGAATGCGCTCGAGCCAGACATCACCGACTTTAGCTAGGCGAGCTTGAGTGTCGGAGAGAAAATCAAGCCAGTTGGCCTTGGTGGCAACGAGGCCTTCGAGGGCAGAAATTTGTTTTTTAGCGGCTTCGATCTGCGCCAAGTTTTCGTTGTTACGCGCTTCGAGGGAGCGAAGTGGCCTGAGTTGACTTTCGGATTGGAAGACAAGGGCCTCGGCTTCGGTGGCGCGGTGATTTAAGTAAAAAATGGGTGGAAGCAACGCAGCGACCGCGAGTACCGCAGCGGCGAGGTAGCTGGGTTGACGTTTGCGAAACGCCAGGGCTTCGGTGATCGCCGGCGGCAGCAGAGTGACGTCGGCGACGGGTTGGACGAGCGATACGGCGAGGCCGACGAGTTCGGCTAATTCGTGCGAGAGCGTTTCGGCACCCGAGGCGCGGGCGTCGGCAGAGACATCTAAGCCACGTAAGGCGTCGTAGCGTTCGACCGGAAGTTTGAGTCGTTCGGCGAGCGTAGCCGGGAGCTCGCCGATTAAACTGCCGCCACCAGTCACGTAAATTGCCGCGGGTTGAGGAGCACCAGTCTGGCGGCGGTGATTAACAATGGAGCGGGTGAGCTCAAGGTGGAGGCGACCAATGAAACCAGCAGCGGCGCGATGAACGGCAGCGCGAGCCGGAGAATTTTCGGGCAGTTCCGAGCGACCGGCAAGGACAGAGACTTTAAGCGTTTCGGCGGCCGCGAAATCGATACGGAGTTCTTCTGCAAGCGCGACAGTGACGACATTGCCCGCGAGGGGAAAGGTGCGAATATAAAAACGTTCGCCATCTAGGAAAAGTAGATGCGTCGAGCGTGCGCCAATATTAATTACCAGCGCGCTAGCCGGGGCTTCTGGGTAGCTGTAACGAAAGGCGGCACGAAGCGCGAGACTACCGGGCGTGGCGCGCTCGGGTGCGAAGCCAGCAGCATCGGCGGAGGCGCAAAGTGATTGGAGAGCGTCGAATTTCGCCGCGGCAAACATAACGTCGAGATCGAAGCCGTCGTCGGCCATCACAACGTGATCCCATACGACTTCATTCAGCGGATAAGGGATGTGTTGCGAGGCCTCGAAAGCGAGACTCTGGGCGCGTTTGGCGCGATCGAGCGCGGGAGTTTTAACAAACTTGGTAAGGGCGAGGTGACCAGGAACGACGAGGGCGCAGGCGCCAGAAAGATGTTCTCGGGCAGCAATCGCCCCGAATGATTGTGCGAGATGTTCTGACCAGCGGGCTTCGTGCGCGGGATCGGCGTCTTGGGACTCGTGAGCGAAGTGTTGCAAGCCAAGACGGCCCGAGGAACCGACGACAAATACGCCGGCGGCAACATGACTCGCTCCTGGGTCTAAGGCTAAAACGCGTGGGGTTCGCATTACGTGAATAGATGTAGGCGATTTGAGATAAGTTTGGGCGGCAAGCGCAATCGCTCAAGGCGAGGCTCGCGCCGTAGGCGCGAAAGACGATTCGCGGCGCACGAAAGTTACTGTGTTGCGCGGATATTCTTGCGCGAAGGGGGTGAAATATTGCGGCAGCAGGCAGCCGTCATTGGCCGGAGCCGCGGCTAAGGCCGCGGTTAAAAAGGCCCGACGCGATGCCGGTTCAGCTAGTGTTGACGCGCTGGCCGCACGCGTCGGGGGCACAGCCCGACCCGCTACGGCAAGTTCCACGGCCCAATTGCGGGGCGCACCTTGAAGTTGATCGCGCTTCACCCATTCAGGCGGAAAATAAAAACGCACCTCCGAGCGCCCCGAGGGCAACGCCAGACACTCGACTTCTGTGCGATAGTACTCGGTCCGCGCTGGGACACCATTAAGAGGGGGAGACTCGACGCCGACCCAAAGTTGAACGCGCACGCGACTCAACATGCGCCCAGGCGCATCGGGCGGCGGGACGACATGGAGAACCACCGTGGATTCTAGCCAAATTGCTGAAGTGTTAATAGAAGGCCGAGCCGGAGCAAAACGCACCGAAGCGACCTCGACCTCTGCGGCCCGGCAGTAAACGTGCGACCAGGCCAACCCCAAGGTCATCAAGAATAATTCAATAACTTTCGAACGCAGCATCAACACGGTAAAAAAAGTTGTGCAGCTTCCGCCGAGCGTCACGCTCATTTAATCCATCATTAATTTTCTTCTGCGCCGCTGCGGCCCATGACCACACTCGCCAAGCCTCCCCTCGCCTACAAAATAGCCGTCCTCGTTTTTTTGGAAAACGCCGCGGGCGAACACCTGCTGTTATTAAGAGCTAAACTTCCGAACCTCGGTTTCTGGAGCCCTATCGGCGGAAAACTCGAAACCGCAACCGGCGAGTCGCCCTTTGAATGTGCCGTGCGTGAAACTAAAGAGGAGACCGGGTTCAGCATAACCGCCGATGATCTCCATTTGTTTGCCATGATAGCCGAGAAAGCCTACGAAGGGCACGCGCACTGGCTCATGTTTTTATTTCGCTGCCGACGTCCCATCTCTGCTCAACCGGCCGATATGGAGGAGGGTAAATTCGGTTTCTTTAGTCGTGGTGACATCGGAACCACAGTACCGATTCCCGAAACCGATCGCAACGCCCTCTGGCCGATCTACGACCAGTACCGCGACCGCTTCGTGGCGCTCAAGGCTGATTGCCAACCCGGCCGCCCTATTCAGGTCGAGATTGAGCAAATCACCCCGCCAGCCAAGTAAGTGCATCAGCGAAACAACGCTTGATTTCCAAAACTTCCGCCGAACACTTTACCTTTTAACCAGAAAACCACTTACCCGTGAGCAAGAAACCGAGCGCAACCATCGAGCAGAAACCTAATGCCAGCAGCACCAGCCACGGCCAGGCTCCCATCAACGCCGTGCTGACCCAGGCCCAGAAGATCGAACTCTTCAGCCAAATGGTGCGCATTCGCCGCTTCGAGGAGCGCAGCCACCGCGCCTACACCGGCAAGAACGCAGCTGGCGGGGCTAACATTGGCGGCTTCCTTCATCTATATAACGGCCAGGAAGCCATTGCCGTGGGTTGCTGTTCGCTAATGGGCAAACATGACCACGTCATTACTGCCTACCGAGACCACGGTCACGCCATCGCCGTTGGCATGGACACCAAGGCTCTCATGGCCGAACTCTACGGCAAAGTCACCGGTTGCTCCAAGGGCAAAGGCGGCTCGATGCATTTCTTCTCGCCCGAGCGCAATTATTGGGGCGGCCACGGTATCGTCGG